>NZ_NIBG01000002.1:300000-380605 GCF_002270055.1 Anaeromicrobium sediminis
CCTCTTTAAAGGAGGGTGCTCAGCAACTTTAGTATATGCCTGCGGGAACCATAGGGTTCCCTAGCGAAGCATACGAAGTATGCATTTTTGTTTATCGGGAGGGTAGAATATATGAATTCTTTAGTAGCAGCATTAGGATTATTACAATTAAATAGGATGAGAAAAGCCAAGGGAAAAAAAAGACCAATAGTATTCGTACCAGGTTTATATGGTTCCATGGGAGATGAAATTATACCTGGAACGGGAGATTGGCATTTTGGCATTGCTGAAAGTGTATATGGACCATTTATAGAGCAATTAGAAGAAATAGGGTACACAAGGGATAAGGATCTGTTTATAGCCTTTTATGACTGGAGAAAAAGCTGTAATATATGTGCTAAAAAGTATTTGAAGTCAACCATAAATAAGGCAAAGAAGAAAAGTGGATATAAGAAGGTAAATATTATAAGTCATAGTATGGGGGGGCTAGTAAGTAGAGCTTATGCTCAAAGCAATTACTATGAAAAGGATATAGAAGAACTTATATTGGTAGGAACTCCAAATGCAGGTTCTGCCAATGCTTATTATTTCTGGGAAGGTGGCATAGTTCCTTCCGACAGGACCCTTGGTTCTACTTTGTATAAATCTTTAGTAGATGGTTATTTATGGGTTCTCAAAAAGTCCTATGGAACAGAAACAGATATGGAAACTATAAGGAAGTATTTAAAGAGCACAAAGGATTTACTACCATCTAGGAAATATGGCCAATATATATATACTTTAAATAGAAATAATAATAAAGAGTATATAGAGTATGAAAAGATGGCATTTAAAAATGATTTTTTAGATAATTTGAATAAGAAAGAATATATTTTAAAGAGAAGGAATATAAAGGTGCTACTAATAGGTGGAAATGGTTTTGAAACTAATGATTATATAAGAGTTGAAAGGGAACTTAAAAGTAATAATAATGAGTGGCCAGATGGTAGGGCAATTAGTAGTGATAAATCTAAGGATGGAGATGGTACTGTAATGTTAAAGAGTGCCTTTGCCATTGAGGGAGATCAAAAGACCTTTTCTGGAAAGCATACGGAACTATTGCAAAAATGCAGTAACGTAATATTTGGCAGAATGGGTATCCAAAAGGCTTATATTATGCAGAAGAACTTTATGCGAGATTATATAAGTATAAGAGTAAGTGGAAAGGGAAAGGTATCCATAAAGGAACTAAATCGAAATAGAATAAATAGTTTGTACAATGAGACTGAACGGGTTAAAGATGTTCAAATAGAATCCTATGGTAAGAATCTAAGATGGATCATGGTTAGAAATCAGCTGAAAAATAGGGTTTATCTAGAATATGAAGCAACAGAAAATGAAGATATAGAAATTTTAATAGAAGATAGTTTAGGGAGACACAAAATAATTAAGGAGAAAAATGTTCCTAAGAACAAAGTGTATAGAATGAGAATATCCTAGAAGAAATTGAAAGAATCTAAAAAATTTGTTATAGTTTATCCATAGGTCCCTAAGGTCTTAGGGACTTTTTTTACTTGCTATGAAATTATAAATTTTCAAAACGCTAGATAAGTAAAAAAATGAAGGGGGTGTGGGGGAACATCCCCTGCCTCTTTAAAGGAGGATGCTCAGATTACGCTAGTAATCGTCGAAAGGAACCATAGGGTTCCTTAGCGAAGCATACGGAGTATGCCTTTTTTAGGTTAAATAAAATAGTAAAGGGAGGTGTCAGAGTGAGTATAGTATTAGTAACAGGTGGGGCAAGAAGTGGTAAAAGTTCCTTTGCTGAAGAATATATAAAGGAAAGATATGAAAAAGTAGCTTATATAGCTACAGCAATTGCCTTTGATGAGGGAATGGTAGATAGGATTAAAAAGCATCAAGATTCAAGGCCAAAGGATTGGACAACCTATGAACAGTATAAGAATTTACACATGCTCATAAGTGAAATTAATGAATCCAATGAAGTGGCACTACTTGACTGTGTTACCATAATGGTCACTAATTTAATGTTTGAAAAAAATGTGGATTGGGATAATGTATCTAGGGAAGAAATAGATTCTATTGAAGATATGGTGAAAAATGAGTTTCTATTACTCCTTCAAAGGGCCAAGGAAATGAATTTAAATTTAGTATTGGTAACTAATGAATTAGGTATGGGAATAGTTCCTGAAAACAGATTAAGCAGAATCTTTAGGGATATGGCTGGAAGAGTAAACCAACTAATAAGCAAAATGGCCGATGAAGTATATTTTGTAGTATCAGGAATACCTATGAAGATTAAATAGGAGAGATAAGATATGAAAAAGTTAATATTGATGATTCAGTTTCTAACTAGGATTCCCATAAATATTAATTTAGATGTGGATGAGAGTGATTTTTTAGATGGAATTATGTACTTTCCCTTAGTAGGAATTATAATAGGCCTATTTGTAAGTGGATCATATTATTTGGGATATTCCCTAGGGGGTTCGTTCTTGGGGGCTGTATTTACTGTGGTAGGTGGAGTTTTTATTACGGGAGGACTTCATTTAGATGGCCTCTCTGATACCTTTGATGGAATATACTCTAATAGGGATAAGGAAAGAATACTAGAGATAATGAAGGATAGTAGGCTAGGGGCTAATGGAGCTTTGGCCATGTTAATACTTATAATCTTAAAAATAAGTTTGATTAAGACTTTAGGTGAAAAGCTAAGCGGAAATGAAATATATTATTATCTCATATTAATGCCTGTCTTTGCTAGAATGTGTCAAGTTTTTGGAGCAAGGTTTTCTGTGTATGCAAGGAATAATGGTATGGGTGGATTTTTCATAGGAAAAACAACTAATAAGCATTTAATTGGAGCATTAATAACTTGTGTCTTAATAAGTTTAATAAAGATAGAAATAGTGTGGATATTTTTAGTGGCATATGTATTTTCCATATGGTATATAAATCATATAAGTTCAAAAATAGGTGGAATGACAGGAGATACTTTAGGTGCCCTTTGTGAGCTTGGAGAAGTATTTTATACATTTGTGATTTTAGTTTATGTTGTTTTATCTTAGGGTGACGGACTTACTTCGTCTCAATAAATTAAAAATTAAGAGGTGAATTATGTTAAGACTTATATTGGTAAGGCATGGGGAAGTTAAGGGGAATGTGGATAAGGTCTATTGTGGTTGGATAGATCATGAGCTTACTGAGAATGGCATTAAGCAGGCCAAAGAGGTGGCTTTAAAATTAAAGGATGAGCCTATAGAAAAAATTTATGTGAGTGATTTGAAAAGGACCTTTGAAACGGCCCAGTTTATAAATGAATATCATAAAAGGGATTTAATAAAATCCAATGATTTGAGGGAAATTAATTTTGGGTTATTTGAAGGTAAGTCATATGGTGAACTAAAAGATACTCATCCTAAAGAATTAAATCTTTGGGCAGATGATTGGAAAGGTTATTGTATGCCTGAGGGGGAAAGTTTAGTTAATATGCACAATAGGGTTACTAAAAAGATTGATGAAATAATAAAAAATGAAGAAGGAACTATACTGGTAGTATCCCATTCTGGAGCCATAAGATCCATAATGGCCCATTTAATTGGTCATGGAATAGATGATTATTGGAAATATAAAATATTAAACTGTACCATAAACCTTATAGAAATAGTAGAAGATTTTCCCGTTCTATTGTATACTAACAAATGAGGTACATAATTCTACATAAAATGTCATATGTAAAAACCGATTTAATCATATGTAAAAACTAAATTTCTAAGAGTGAATAATTAAAAATGAGGGATGTACATGAGTAGAATAGTCTTAGGAGGAAGCCAAAGTGGAGTAGGCAAAACTACTATTTCATTAGGAATTATGGCTGCCCTAAAGAAAAGGGGATTAAATGTACAATCTTTTAAAGTGGGGCCTGATTATATAGACCCAGCCTTTCATACTTTTGTTACAGGGAATAAATCTAGAAACTTGGATAGCTTTATGCTTGAGGAACATAAGATTTTAGATATATACTGTAAAAACAGCCATGACAAGGATATAAACATAATAGAAGGTGTTATGGGATTATATGATGGCTTTGGAACTAAGAAGGATTGTGGAAGTACAGCCCATATTTCTAAAATTACTAAGTCTCCAGTAATACTTATAATAAATGGAAAAGGTATGTCATCAAGTGGAGCTGCTTTAGTTTTAGGATATAAAATGTACGATGAAGATGTAAATATACAAGGTGTAATAATCAACAATGTTTCTAATGAAGTACACTATAACCTCTTAAAAGAAAGCATTGAAAGAGATACTAATATAAAGTGTGTAGGTTATTTAAAGCCTAATGATAATATTTCATTAGAAAGTAGACACTTAGGATTAGTCCCTAGTGTAGAGGTACAAAATTTAAGAAACAAGATAGATGAAATAGGTGAAATGGTTTCAGAGACCATAGACTTAGACGAAATAATAAATATTAGTAAAAGTGCACCTAAAATAGACTATGTACCTAAAAAAAGGGAAAAAATAGGGTCAGTTAATATTGCTGTTGCAATGGATAAAGCCTTTAATTTTTACTACAAAGAAAATCTAGAACTCTTAGAAGAATTAGGAGCAAATTTAATATACTTTAGTCCTCTTAAAGATAAAAACCTACCTGATAATATAGATGGTCTATATTTAGGTGGTGGTTTTCCAGAAGTCTTTAGTAAAGAACTTGAGGAAAATGAAAGAATGAGAATTAGTATATTAAATTCAATTAAGAATGGTTTACCCACTTATGCTGAATGTGGAGGATTTATGTATCTGTGCAATGAAATAGAAAATTTAGCTAAAGAAAAATATAAGATGGTAGGTCTTTATGATACTAGTGCTAAAATGACTAAGAGATTGCAGAGATTTGGATATGTACATGTGAATATGATAGAGGATTGTATAATAGGTAGGTCAGGAGATAGGTTTAAAGCCCATGAATTTCATCGTTCAACAATAGATGAAAAGGATGAATTTGATTATATTTATAGAGTAGATAAATATAGAAACGAAAAGAAAATCAAATCATGGAAATGTGGCCTAAAGAAGTACAATGCCTTTGCAGCTTATGGGCATATACATTTTTATACAAATGAGGAAATACCTAAAAACTTCATAGGAAATTGTATAAAGTATAAGAAAGGGGAATAGGGATTTGGCTAAGAACTTGATGTTTCAAGGAACAGGATCATCTGTTGGAAAAAGCTTGCTTACAGCAGCCTTTTGTAGAATATATTCACAGATGGGACATAAGGTAGCCCCTTTTAAATCTCAAAACATGGCACTTAATTCTTATATAACGAAGAATGGTTTAGAAATGGGACGTGCACAAGTGGTACAAGCAGAAGCTGCTAAAGTAGAACCTAGTGTACTTATGAATCCTATTTTATTAAAGCCTTCAACTGATAAGAAGTGCCAAGTTATACTGAAGGGGAAAGTATATAAAAACATGTCTGCTATGGAATACCATAAATTCAAGCCAGAACTAGCAGATAAGGTTAAGGAAATTTATGATGAACTTCATAATCAATTTGACATTGTATTTTTAGAAGGAGCTGGATCTCCTGCTGAAATAAATTTAAGAGAACACGATTTGGTGAATATGGGAATGGCTGAAATGGCTGATTCACCAGTTATATTAATTGGAGATATAGACAAGGGTGGAGTATTTGCATCTTTATATGGAACCATAATGCTTATGACTGAAGAAGAAAGAAAAAGAATCAAAGGTGTTATAATCAATAAGTTCAGAGGAGATGTGAAAATTTTAGAGCCAGGAATTAAGATGTTAGAGGATTTAATAAATATTCCTGTACTTGGAGTTATTCCATACTCCCATTTAGAAATTGAAGATGAAGATTCATTAGCAGAAAGATTTAAGAAAAATAAGAATACAAAGGGACAAATAGAAGTAGCTGTACTTTATTTACCCCATGTATCTAACTTTACAGATTTAAATGTATTTGAGACACAAGAGGATGTAAACCTTAGATATGTAATGAGGGGTGAATCTATAGGAGACCCAGATATGTTAATAATTCCAGGGTCGAAAAACACTATAGAAGACTTAAAGTACTTAAGGGATGCAGGTCTTGAAAAAGAGATTATAAAACTACATAGACAAAATAAGATTATATTTGGTATATGTGGTGGATATCAAATGCTTGGAAAGACTTTAAAAGATCCACATCATACAGAAAGTAGCATACCAGAGATAAATGGTATAGGTCTACTGGATATAGAAACTGTCTTTGAAACAGAAAAAACTACGACCCAAGTAGAGGCTGAAGTGACTGCTCCTATAGACTATATGGAGAACACATTTATAAAGGGATATGAAATTCATATGGGAAGAAGTTTCTTAGGAAAAGATGCTAAAGTCTTTAGTAATATTAAAGTTAAATTGGGAGAAGAAGTTCTTATAGAAGACGGTGCTATAAATGAAGATGGAAGTGTAATAGGTACTTATATTCATGGTGTATTTGACAATATTAAATTCACTAGAAGTATTTTAAACCACATAAGAGCTAAAAAGGGATTAGATAAGATAGAAAGTGCTATTGAATCCTTTGAAGAGTTTAAAGAACAAGAATATGACAAGCTTGCAAATATAGTAAGAGAAAATATGGATATGGAAACAATAGATAAAATATTAAACGGAGAACTATAATATGCTAAAGATAGTAATAGGGTATATAGGAGATATAATATTTGGAGACCCATATGCTATACCCCATCCTATAAGGTTTATAGGAAAATTAATTAGATTTTTAGAAGATAAGTTGAGGAAGTTTTCTAAGGATAATAAAGGTGAAAAATTAATGGGGTGTATATTAGTACTATTAACTGTAAGTATAACTTATATAGTTACCTATTATTTAGTGAATATATGGAACATAATAGATAATAGTGGTTATATAGCTAAGGTTGTAGAGACGTTTTTTATATTTCAGATACTAGCTACAAAGAGTTTAGATGTGGAAACTAGGAAAGTATTAAAACCCCTTAAAGAGAAAAATATAGGGGAAGCAAGAAAGTTTTTATCCTATATAGTTGGAAGGGATACTAGAGAACTTAATGAAAAGGAAATGACTAGGGCCTGTATAGAAACCATTGCAGAAAGTACTTCAGATGGAATAATAGCACCACTCTTATTTATTTTCATAGGAGGAGCTCCCCTAGGTATGGCATATAAGGCAGTAAATACTCTAGATTCCATGGTAGGGTATAAAAATGATAAGTACTACTACTTTGGATGGGCTAGTGCAAGGGTAGATGATATTGTAGGATTCATACCAGCTAGGATTACAGGAATAGTTACTATAATTACAGCATTTTTTATGAGGTATGATTGTAAAAATGCCTTTAAAATATTCATAAGAGATAGGCTGAATCACAAAAGTCCCAACTCTGCTCATGGAGAGGCAGCTTTTGCTGGAGCATTGCAAATTCAAATAGGGGGAACAAACACTTATTTTGGAAAAAAAGTGTACAAACCTACTATTGGAGATAATATAAAAGAGTTAGAGGTAGATCATATAAATGATGCCATAAGATTAATGTATGGAGTATCCTTTGTAGGACTATTAACTTTTTTAGTTATTTTTTAAGGAGGAGGGAAAATGAATAAAGCAAAACACGGTGGAAACATATACGAGATAGAGAAAAAGTATGGCATTAACAAAGAGGATATAATAGATTTTAGTGCTAACATAAACCCACTAGGTGTACCTGAGAGTTTTAAAAGAGCTTTAATAGAAAATATGGATATAATTAAAAATTATCCAGATCCAGATTATATAAAGTTAAAAGAAAGTATAAGTAAACATAATAAAATAGATAGAGAGAAAATTATTGTAGGAAATGGTGCCACAGAGATCATATTTTCTTTAATAGATATAATAAAACCTAAGAAAAGTCTTTTGTTAGCACCTACATTTGCAGAATATGAAAGAGCTTTAAAAAAAATAGATAGCTCAGTTGAATATTACTTTTTAAAAGAGGAAAATAACTTTTTATTAGATGAGGAATTTTTAAATTATATAAAAGAGGAAATTGATTGCATTATATTATGTAATCCGAATAATCCCACAGGAAAACTTGTGGACAAAGGATTAATTGAGGACATACTGAAAAAAAGTAAGAGGAAAAATATAGAGATAATAATAGATGAGGCATTTATAGATTTTGTTGAGGACTATGAGGATAAAAGTCTCATTAAATATATAGATGAATATGAAAACTTGCATATAATAAGGGCGTTGACTAAATTTTTTGCCATACCGGGATTGAGGCTTGGATATGGTATAACTTCAAATAAAAAAATAATAGAAAAATTTGAAGATAGTAGTGAACCCTGGACTATAAATTCCTATGCTGATTTAGGAGGGCAAGTTCTACTTGAAGACGAGGAATATATTAAAAAAACTAGACAATGGATTAAAGAGGAAAATAACTATTTATATAAAGAGATAAAAGGAATAGAAGGTATAAAAGTGTACAAAAGTACAGTAAACTATCTTCTACTTAAAACGGATAAAACTAATTTAAAAGAAGAGCTAATGAAAAAAAATATATTAATAAGAAGCTGTGATAATTATATTAATTTAGATGAGAGATACTTTAGAGTGGCAGTGAAAAATCGACATTATAATGATAAGTTAATAAGGGCCTTAAAGGAAATATATTATGGAAGTTAAAGCCATATGTCCTGCCTCCTGTGGAGAGTTAATACAGGGCATAATAGGTGATGGAGAAAAACTTATATCCTATGGTGTTGACCTATATACTCATATTCAATTAAAAGAGGAGATGAGTAAAGTTAGGCATATGAGTTTAAATAAATGTTATAGGGCTTTAGAAAAAACTATAGACTATTTTAATGAAGATAAAAGTATACTAGATAATATTAATGTATATAAAGAATCTCAAATTCCAATAGCAAAGGGAATGGCCAGCTCAACAGCAGATATGGCAGCCACCATTGTGGCCATGTGTTCCATGATTAATAGAAAAATCACAGAAGAAGAATTAGCACAAATTTGTGTTTCCGTAGAACCAACAGATAGTACTATTTTCAAAGAACTTACCTTATTTGACCACTTAAACGGACGAAAAATAGAAAACTTTTCTTGGGTACCGAATGTTTCGGTACTAATTTTAGAACCTTCCCACATTTTAGAAACTCAAAAATTTAGAAAATTAGATTACAATTATTTAAGAAATAAGAATAAAGAAAAAATTAAAAGAGCCTACGACACCTTTACTCAGGCATATAAAAATAAAGACATATCCTTACTAGGTAAAGCTAGTGAGTATAGTGCTTTAGCCAATGAAATCATATTAAAGAAGAGTAAACTTAAGGAAATAATGGATTTATCCACTAAATTAGGATGTGCAGGAGTTAATGTGGCCCATAGTGGTACTGTTGTGGGAGTCTTGTATGAAGAATCAAAGGTAGATGAGGATAAATTATTATTTTCTTTTAAGGAAAGCTTTAATAGGGAATATGAAAAAATATATACTACAAAATTAGTAGAGGGTGGAGTAAGGATAATCTAGGAGGATACATATGGATAATTATGTTAAAACGCCTCATTTAATAGAGGAGAAAAGCTTTGAAATAATTACAGAAGAATTGGGAGAAAAGACTTTTCCAGAGGAAATAGGAAAAATAGTAAAAAGAGTAATACATACTACAGCAGATTTTGAATATGCAGATATAACCATTATTTCAGATGGTGCCATAGAGGCAGCTAAGGAAGCTGTAAAAAAAGGATATAATATTGTGACAGATACTAACATGGCTAAATCTGGCATAAATAAGAGAATATTAAAGTCCTTTGGTGGTGAAGTAAGATGCTTTATAGCCGATGAGGATGTGGCTGTAAGAGCAAAGGAAGAGAAAACTACAAGAGCCATGGCGGCTATGAATAAAGCCATAGAAGATGAAACAAATAAAATTTTTGTTATAGGTAATGCACCTACAGCTTTATTTAAATTAAAGGAGCATATGGAAGCTGGACGAGTTAAACCTGCTTTAATTATAGGTGTTCCTGTAGGATTTGTGGGAGCTGCAGAATCTAAAGAGGAACTTGAAAAATTAGATGTACCTTATATAACTATAAGGGGAAGAAAAGGTGGAAGTACAGTGGCAGCTGCCATAATGAATGCCATTTTATACATGATATAGGTGTGACCATGCTAGATAAATATATAGTTAAAAATGGGAAAAAAATGAGATATGGATACACTACAGGTTCTTGTGCAGCAGCTGCTGCCAAGGCTTGTGCCATAATGATTAAGACGGGTAAAATTATTGATCACGTGACTATAGATACTCCAAAGGGGTGGACATTAAATCTTGAAGTTTTAGAGCCAAACCTTGATGCTGGGGAAGCTACTTGTGCCATCAGAAAAGATGGAGGGGATGATCCTGATAACACAAATAACATGCTCATTTATGGAAATGTTAAGCTAAATGATCATGAAAAAATCAACATAACAGGTGGAGTTGGAGTGGGTCTAGTAACTAAAGATGGACTTCAAATTCCTAAAGGAGAATATGCCATAAATCCTGTGCCAAGAAAAATGATAAGAAAAGAAGTAAGAGAAGTCATTGGAGAAAAGATTGGAGCAGATGTGAAGATTTATGCACCAGAGGGTGTTGAAATAGGGAAAAAAACCTTTAACCCAAGACTTGGTATCATAGGAGGTATATCCATATTAGGTACATCTGGAATTGTGGAACCCATGTCAGAGGAAGCCTTTAGAGAATCCTTAAATATAGAGCTTAAGGTGGCTGTTAAAGACAATAAGGATTATATAGTATTAGTTCCTGGAAATTATGGAGAAGATTTGGCACTTAATCACTATAAAATACCTGAGGAAAAAATAGTAAAAACCAGCAATTTCATTGGATATATGCTAGAAAAATGTGTAGAACAAGAAGTTAAAAAAGTATTATTGATAGGCCACATTGGAAAAATGGTAAAGTTAGCAGGTGGGATTTTTTATACTCACAGTAAAATGGCCGATGGAAGAGTTGAGATACTTGCTTCAAATTTAGCCTATTTAGGAGCTCCAACCAACATGATAAAGGAAATTTTTGATTGTGTAACTACAGAGGCTGCTCTAGATATTATAGAAAAAAGTCCTTATAAAGAAGTATATAATCTCTTAATAGACAAATGTGAGAAAAGAGCTAATATGAGAATTTATGAGGAATTAGAAGTTGGGGTAATAACCTTTTCTATGACAAAGGGCGTCCTTGCAGTAGGGGAAAAAGCTAAAAAAATGTTGGAGGAAATATAAATGTCAAAATTTTATGTCCTAGGAATGGGACCAGGAAACGAAAAATACATTTTACCCATAACTAAGGAAATTATTAGTGAGTGTCATGTATTAATCGGAGGAAAGAGAAATCTACAATATTTTGAACACCTAAATAAGGAAAAACTTTATATATCAGCAGATTTAAATAAAATAGTTGACTATGTTAAAAATAACTATAAAAGAAAGAAAATATGTTTTTTACTTTCTGGGGATACGGGTTTTTATAGTATGACTACATTTATAAAAAAACACTTTTCAAAGGATGACATGATAGTTATACCTGGAATTAGTTCATTTCAATATATGGCAGCTAAAATTGGGGAAGAATACAATGATGCACTCCTTGGTAGTGTTCATGGAAGAGATTTTGATTATATAAGTAAATTAAAGGAATATAATAAAATATTTTTGTTAACAGATAAAAAAAATTCTCCTAAAAGTATAGCTAAAAATTTAATAGAAAATAAGATGGAAGATTGTCTTTTAGCAGTTGGAGAAAATTTGTCCTACGAAAATGAGAAAATAACTTTGGGAAGTCCCAAAAATATTTTAGATATAGATGAATTTAGTATGTCGGTGGTGATGATAAAAAGACATGTGGAATTATAAAACTTTTGGCATTCCTGATGAAGAATTCATTAGGGGCAAGGTGCCTATGACTAAAGAGGAAGTTAGAACTATTACCATATCAAAATTAAGGTTACAAGAAGACCATACGGTAGTAGATATAGGAGCAGGAACAGGTTCCCTATCCATAGAAGCCGCATTGGTTTGTAAAAATGGAACGGTTCTTTCCATAGAGAGAAAAGAAGAGGGAATAGATCTTATTAAAAAGAATATGGAAAAATTTCATATTAACAATTTAATACCTATTCATGGGAAAGCTGTAGAGGCTTTAAATGACATAGATTTTTTCCATAGGGCTATCATAGGTGGTAGTGGAGGTCAATTGGAAGAAATAGTTAGAATGTGTCATGAAAAATTAGTAGATGGTGGTATTTTAGTAGTAAATGCCATTACCATAGAAACCTTATACAATTCCATTAAGTTTATGGAAAAGGAAGGGTTTGAAAAGATAGAAACTATATGTGTAAACATATCTAGGGGAGATAAACTAGGGAATTACACATTGATGAAGGGATTAAATCCCATATATATAATTACGGGAAAAAAACAATAGGGAGCTAGGTTTATGTGAACCTATTTCAGTCAACCATATTAAAAATTATTTCCATTGGAGTCGCTGTCACATGCGAAAGTATAAATCTCTAAAATAGGTTCATGTTTCATATTGAGGAATCCTATGATGTTGTGACGCTCCTACAATTCCAATAATTTTTAATATAGTTTCCCTCATAGGTATTCAGAGGTTATTGTTAAATAAGGTTGAAAGATTAGGGGGAAGGGTTTTAATCACTAAACTCTAGCTACTTACAAGGGAATATGAATGAAAAATTTTTAGAAGGTGGAACATCAGAACATCCTATGCTGTAAACAATTGTGAACCTTCTATCGTGAGTATAATATTCACACTCTATAGTCTGATAGTGAATTACCTTATAAACGTTTTTATTTATATGACCGAAGTAAGTTCCGATACATTTAGATTGGACATGGTTTATCTATAACAAGGTACATATATAATTAGGAGGAAGAGAAATGGTTTATTTTATAGGAGCAGGACCGGGAGATCCGGATTTAATAACGGTTAAGGGAAGAAAAATAGTAGAGAAGGCAGATGTAATAATATATGCTGGTTCTTTAGTTAATAAAGAAATAATAGGTTGCAGAAGAGAAGATGCTAAAGTATATAATAGTGCATCTATGACTTTAGAAGAAGTAATTGAAGTTATGGAAGATTCAGTTGAAAAAGGTCTATTAGTGGCTAGGGTTCATACGGGAGATCCTAGTATATATGGAGCTATAAGAGAACAAATGGATATATTAGAAGAAAAAAATATTGAGTATAGTGTAATCCCAGGGGTAAGTTCTTTTGTTGGAGCTGCGGCAGCAATAAAGAAGGAATTTACATTACCTGGAGTAACGCAAACAGTTATATTAACTAGATTAGAGGGAAGAACTCCAGTGCCTGAGAAGGAGCAATTAGAAAAATTAGCAGCACACAAAGCATCCATGTGTATATTCTTATCAGTACATATGATAGACCAGGTAGTTGAAAGATTACTTGTACATTATGAAAAGGAAACTCCTATAGCTATAATCCAAAGGGCTACTTGGGAAGACCAAAAGGTTGTAATGGGAACATTAGAGAATATAGGAGAGAAAGTTAAAGAAGCTAACATAACTAAAACAGCTCAAATACTAGTTGGTCATTTCCTGGGAAATGAGTACGAGTTGTCAAAGTTATATGACAAGACCTTTAGTCACGAATTTAGAAAGGCTAAGTAATGGACATAGGAATAATAGCTTTAACTAAGAATGGAGCTAATTTAGGATATAAACTACATAAAATGATGAATTATTCATCATTTTATGTAAAAGACAAATTTTATAGGGAAGGTCCTAATGTTATATCCTTCACTGAAAAAATGAAAGTTCTTGTAAAAGACATATTTAAAAAACATGATTGTCTAATATTTATCATGGCAACGGGTATAGTAGTAAGAAGTATAGCTCCCTTTATAAATGATAAAAAAACAGATCCCGCTGTACTGGTTATGGATGAGAGGGGGACCCATGTAATAAGTCTACTTAGTGGTCATTTAGGTGGGGCTAATGAATATACCCATAGGGTGGCAAACTTATTAGGGGCAAATCCTGTTATAACCACAGCTTCTGATGTATCAGGTACAATAGCTGTAGATACATTGGCAATGAAATTAAACTGCAAAATAGAAGATTTTAGTGAAGCTACTAAAGTAACAGCCCATATAGTAAATGAGGAAAGAGTAGGTATTAAATCTCAAATACCAATAGATTTTCATTTGCCTAAAAATATAGAAGTACAACAGGAAAAAATAGATAATTCTTTAAAGGGATTAATACTTATAACAAATAAGGAAGAAGTAAATAAGCCCATTGATGATACAGTAGTTTTAAGACCTAAAAACCTGATAGTGGGAATTGGTTGTAGACGTAATAAAGAATATGAAAAAATACAGGAAGCCTTAGAGGAATCTTTTAGAGATTTAAATTTATCTACAAAGTCTATTAGACATTTTGCAACTGTTGATGTTAAAAAGGATGAAGTGGGTATTAAAAAATTAGCAGATAAATTTGAGAGACCACTAAAGATTGTTGCTAGGGAAAAAGTTAAAAGGGTAGAAGATAAATTTATAGGTTCTGACTTTGTAAAAAAAACTATAGGAGTAAGTTGTGTGTGTGAGCCAGTGGCTTTTTTAACTAGTAATAAAGGGAATTTTATTCAAAGAAAAAGGGCTTTTGATGGAATAACCATAGCTATATTTAAAGAAGGTGATAAGAATTGGACATAATAGTAGTAGGTATTAATCACAACAACTCTCCCATTGAAGTGAGAGAAAAGGTTTCATTTTCAAAAACTGACCTGGACATAGCTTATAATAGATTAAAAGAATATGATGAAATAGTAGAATCTGTGATCATATCTACATGTAATAGAAGTGAAATAGTTTCATATGTTACTAAAGTAGATGATGGCATAAAAGGATTAAAGGCTTTTTATAGTGGATTTTTTGATATACCTATGGAAAGTATGGAAGACTACTTTTTCATAGAAGAGTCAGATAAGGCTGTAAAACATGTATATAAGCTAGCAGTAGGGTTGGATTCTCTCATATTAGGGGAGGACCAAATAATAGGACAAGTGAGATCTTCCCATATGTATGCCCTAGAAAGAGGTGCCACGGGGAAAGTTTTAAATACATTATTTAGAGAATGTATAACTACAGCAAAGAAAATAAAAAGAGAAACTTTAATATCTCAAAATTCTCTATCTATAAGTTCAATAGCAGTAAAATTTATTGAAAATAGATTTGAGGACTTAAGGAACAAAAAAGTATTAGTCATTGGTGTGGGAGAGATGAGTCGAATTGCCATTGAAAATCTTTTGTATAAGGGTGTCAGTGAAATTTATGTAACTAATAGAACTGTTGGTCATGCCATTGACTTGTCTAATAGATACAAAGAGATAAAGGTAGTGGAGTTTAAAAAGAGATATGACTTAATAGGAGAAGTGGATATTGTAATTTCATCCACAAGTGCACCACACTATGTACTAAAAAAAGAACGTATGGAAAAATATCATAACAAGGAAAGGGAACTATGCATAGTAGACATTGCATTGCCTCGAGATGTGGATCCAGAAATTAATAATATGGAAAAAATCCATGTATATGAATTAGATGAACTGAAAAAAGTAGCACTGGATAATATGGAAATTAGAATGGAAGCTGCTAAAAATGCCATGGAAATAATAATAGAAGAGGCAGTAAAGTTTCAAAATTGGTATAATTGCTTACCTGTATTTCCAGTTATTGATAATCTTAAAAAAACTACTAAAGAAATACTAGATGAAGAAATAGATAGTTTAATGTATAGACTAGATGGAGCTACTGATAAAGATAAGGCTTTAATTAAAATAGTCATGAATTCCCTGGTGAAGAAAATCATAAAAAAGCCTATACACAATTTGAAAATGGCAGGAGAAGACAAACAGGGAGAACTATATGCAAAGGTTACAAATGAGTTGTTTAGTATGAAAGAATATAGTTGTAAAGGAAAAGGTGAAAGTTATGGAAAATAAAGGGAAAATATATGTAATAGGAATAGGACCTGGAAATTTAGAACACATGAGTCAAAGGGCAAAGGATGCCATAAGTGAATCGGAAGTAATCATAGGATATAAAACATATACTAATTTAGTTAAGGACTTAATAGAAAATAAAGAAGTAATAGATTCAGGAATGAGAAAAGAGATTGAAAGGTGTAATCTTACTTTAGATAAGGCCCTAGAAGGAAAAGTAGTGGCCATAATTAGTAGTGGAGATTCTGGCATATATGGAATGGCAGGAATTATGCACGAAGTTGTCTTTGATAGAGAAGCTTCTATAGAGGTGGAAGTAGTACCTGGAATAACTGCATCAAATGCAGCAGCAGCAAGTCTAGGAGCACCTATTATGCATGATTCATGTACTATTTCTCTAAGTGATTTATTGACAGATTGGGATTTAATAAAGAAGAGATTAGAATGTGCAGCCATGGGAGACTTTGTAGTTTCTCTATATAATCCAAAGAGTAAGGGACGAGTTACTCAAATAGAAGAAGCCCGTGAAATAATGCTAAAGCATAAAAAGAAGGATACGGTTGTAGGTATAGTTAAAAACGCTAAAAGAGAAGGTGAGAACATAGTTATCACTGATTTAGAACATATGTTAGAAGAAGATATAGATATGGTTACTATGGTTATAATAGGAAACGAAAAGACTTATGTTAAAAATAATAAAATGGTAACTCCAAGGGGCTACAAAATATGATATTAATATTAGGTGGCACTAAAGATTCTAGGAATTTGTATGAAATTTTAAAAAAAGAATCTATTCCATTTATATTTACTACGGCAACAGCATATGGAAAAAAGTTAGTAGGAGACAAGGAGGACAAGGTCCTCTCAAAAAGGCTTACTAAGGAAGAAATGGTTAGTTTAATAGAAAAAGAGAGCATAAGCATGGTTGTGGATACTACCCATCCTTATGCGGCGGAAGTATCGTTAAATGCCATGGCTGCTTGTAGACAATCGAATATAGAATATATAAGGTTTGAAAGAAAAGAAGAGGAATTAAGTAAGTATGAAAGTATAATAACTTATGTGGATGACTATGAAAGTGCAGCTATTGAAGCTAAGAAAATAAATGGCAACATTTTACTTACTACGGGAAGTAAAACCTTAAATATATTTGTAGATAAAATAGATAAAGGTAGATTATATCCTAGAGTCCTGCCAACTAGTAATATGATAAAAAAATGTGAAGATTTAGGCTTAAAAGCATCTCAAATAATAGGTATGCAAGGCCCCTTTTCCACTCCTATGAATGAGGTTATGATAGATAAATATAATATTGGGGGACTAGTCACTAAGGATAGTGGTAAAATAGGAGGACTACTTGAAAAACTGGAGGCAGCCCATAATAAAAATATAAGGGTCATATTTATTAAAAGACCTAAAATAGAGTATGAAAATCTATATGATAATATGGAGCATTTAATAAAAAAGTTGGTGAAGTAAATGGACAAGTATTATCCAATTATGGTTAACATACAAAATAAAAGATGTATAGTTATAGGTGGAGGCAAGGTTGCCTTAAGAAAGACTAAGACCTTACTCAAATATGGTGCCAAAGTAACTTTGGTTAGTCCAGAGATAGATGAAGAAATAAAAAAATTATTTCACAAAAACAAAATAGAAATTATAAAGAGAAATTATGAGTATGGAGATCTAGAAGGGGCGACTCTAGCATATATAGCTACGGATAATGAACAGGTAAATGAATTAGTTCTAAAAGAATCTAATAGTAAAAATATTTTAGTAAATTGTGCTAAAAATCCTGAAGATAGTGACTTTATAATTCCTTCATCCATAAAAAAAGGGCCCCTTAGTATTTCCATAAGCACAGAGGGGAAAAGCCCTATGCTTGCAAAAAAGATAAAAGAAGATTTAGAACTTATATTTAAGGACGAATATGAAACTTTTATAGAAGAATTAGGAAAAATAAGAAAAATGGCAATAGATAATATAGATGATATAAAAGTAAGAAGAGAGCTTTTTAAGGAATTGGTATATGGATCTTTGTTAGATGACTTTATGGATAATGATATAGATGACCTAGAAGATGAAATGAGAAGGATTTATATGAAATATAAGATGGGCTCTAACACTAAAACACATAGAAAAAGGTGAAAATATGGATAAAATAATAAAGGTAGGTTCTAGATGTAGTGAGCTTGCACTGAAGCAAACTCATATAGTCATTGGAGTATTAAAAGAACATTTTCCAGAGTATGAATATGAAATAGTTGAGATAAAGACTATTGGAGATAAAATATTAGATAAGACATTAGATAAAATAGGTGGTAAAGGATTATTTGTAAAGGAAATAGAAAGTGCCCTTTTAAATAAGGAAATAGATTTGGCAGTACACAGTATGAAGGACGTTCCAACAGTTATGGTTGAAGGCTTAAAGATAGGAGCCATAACTAAGAGGGAAGATGTGAGAGATGTATTTATAGGAAAAAATAATTTGAAAATAGAAGAGTTAAAAAGTGGAGCTAAGGTGGGAACTAGTAGTTTGAGAAGAAAGGCTCAGCTTTTAGCTTATAGAAATGATTTAGACATAGTACCTATTAGGGGAAATATAAGAACTAGAATAGGTAAAATAGAGGAAATGGATCTAGATGGAATAATTTTAGCTGCTGCTGGAATCCATAGAATGGATTGGAATGAAAAAATTAATGACTACATTAGTGAAGATATATGTACACCAGCTGTAGGTCAAGGCGCACTAGGTATTCAAATAAGAGAAAATGACCCTTTGATGGATGGAATAATTTCAGTATTAAACCATAGGGAAACAGAATATACCATAAAAGCAGAGAGAAGTTTCATGAGAGTGCTAGAAGGTGGATGTCACGTACCTATGGGAGCATTTTGTGAAATCAAAGACGGTATGTTAAGTATGATAGCCGTAGTGGCATCATTAGATGGGAAAGAAATTATTAGACTTGGACAAAGTGCCGATTTAGAAGAATATACAAAACTAGGAGAAAGCCTTGCAAAGGAAGCACTAGATAAAGGAGCTAGACATATATTAGACAAGATTGAAGGGAATGATTAAGATGGCAAAGGTGTACTTAATAGGGGCAGGTCCTGGAGATCATAAACTTATTACTTTAAAGGGAATGGAAGCCATAAAAAAAGCCCACGTAGTATTATACGATAGATTGGCAAATCCAAAACTTCTTAAGTATGCTAAAGAAGATGCAGAAATTATTTATGTGGGTAAAGCCCCTAATAATCATGCTTATACTCAAGATGAAATAAATGAATTATTAGTAGAGAAGGCAAAGGGAGATAAAATAGTTGCTAGATTAAAGGGAGGAGACCCTCTAGTATTTGGTAGAGGTGGAGAAGAAGCTAAAAGACTATTTGAAGAAAATATAGACTTTGAGTTTGTACCAGGTGTTACATCTGCCATTTCAGTACCAGCTTATGCAGGTATTCCCGTTACCCATAGAAATGTGAGTACATCTTTTCATGTAATCACAGGAAGTGAAGACCCTACTAAGGAGGAAAAGACTGTACAATATGAGGCCCTTGCAAAACTTGAAGGAACATTAATATTTTTAATGGGTGTTAAGAATTTAAGCAAAATTTCTACACAACTTATTAAATACGGTAAAGATAAGAATACACCTGTTGCTGTAATAATGAGAGGAAGTACTAAGGAACAAAGGATGGTAAAGGGTACTTTGGAAAATATCTATGATATAGTTATAGAAAATAACATTAAAAATCCATCCATAATAATAGTAGGAAATGTGACAAACTTATCTGATACTTTAAGATGGTTTGATAAAAAAGAACTATTTGGGAAGAAAGTTTTAGTTACAAGAACTAGAAAACAGGCAAGTCGTCTATCTGAAAAGCTAGAAGGACTTGGAGCTGAAACTGTGGAATTCCCAACTATAGAAATAAAAAGACCAGATGATTTTAAAGAAATAGATAAAGATATGAAAAAAATGGATACATATGATTGGATAATATTTACTAGTGTCAATGGAGTAAATAGTTTCTTTGAAAGAATGAAAGCGTTAAAGATGGATATAAGACATATGGGACAAGGTAAGATTTGTGCCATAGGTCCTGCAACTAAAGATGCCTTAGAAGAAAAGGGCCTAATTGTAGAATATATGCCAGATGTATATAGGGCGGAAGCCATAGTAGAGTTAATAAAGGACAAGATAAAACCGGGTGAAAAGGTTCTTCTTCCAAGGGCTGATATAGCTAGAACAGTTCTAATAGAGGAATTGAAAAAGTTAGGAGCACAGGTTACAAATATGGCCATATATGAAACTATTGTTCCTGATAGTAAAAGGGAAGAGTTAATAGATACACTACAGAATAATAATATAGATATAATAACTTTTACCAGCGCATCTACAGTAAGAAACTTCATTACCATATTAGGTGAAGAAAATAAGGGGTTACTAAAAGATTCAAAGTTAGCTATGATAGGACCTATAACGGCAGATGCGGCTAAGGATTTAGGATTGACTTGTCATATAGAAGCTGATAAATACACTATAGATGGATTAGTTAAGGCCATAAGAAATTATAGTGAGGAGGATGGGAAAAATGCTTAGACCTAGAAGGCTTAGAATGAATGAAGGAATAAGAAGTTTAGTAAGGGAGACTACGTTAAACGTTAATGATTTTATTTATCCATTATTTGTAGTAGAGGGAGAAAATATAAAAAAAGAAATAGAAACTCTACCTGGAGTATATCATTTCTCTGTGGACATGCTTGAAGATGAAATAAAAGAAATTAAAGATTTAGGAATTAAATCTATCATATTATTTGGAGTGCCAGAGTCTAAGGATGAAGTGGGAAGTAGTGCCTATGACAATGAGGGAATAGTACAAAGGGCCATAAGAAAGGTTAAAGAAATAGATAAGGACATGTTCGTAGTTACAGACGTATGTATGTGCCAGTATACTAGCCACGGTCATTGTGGAATACTAAAGGATAAATATGTAGACAATGATGAAACCTTAGAATACTTATCTAAAATAGCCCTATCCCATGCTGTAGCAGGAGCAGATATGGTGGCACCATCAGATATGATGGATAGAAGAATAGAGGCCATGAGAAATACCTTAGACGATAATGGATTTGAAAACATATCTATAATGTCTTATAGTGCTAAATATGCATCTGCCTTTTATGGACCATTTAGAGCTGCTGCAAACTCAGCACCTGGATTTGGAGATAGAAAAACTTATCAAATGGACCCAGCTAACAGGTTAGAGGCTGTGAAAGAAGTAGAACTAGATCTACTTGAGGGTGCTGATATAGTTATGGTGAAGCCAGCTTTAGCTTATTTAGATATAATAAGGGAAGTAAAGGACATGACAAATGTACCTGTGGCAGCCTACAATGTAAGTGGTGAATATGCTATGATAAAGGCAGCTGCAAAGGCTGGTCTTGTTAATGAGAAAAACATAATACTAGAGACACTAACTTCCATAAAAAGGGCAGGCGCAGATATTATAATTACATATCATGCAAAGGAAGCGGCAAAATGGTTAAAGGGGGAAATTTAAAGATGAATTTAGAAAAATCTATGAATGCTTTTGAAGAAGCAAAAAAATACATACCAGGGGGAGTAAATAGTCCAGTAAGAGCCTTTGGTGGAGTTGGAATTAATCCTCCATTCATAAAAAATGCAAAGGGAAGCAAAATATATGATGTGGATGGAAATGAATATGTTGATTATATAGGTTCTTGGGGTCCACTTATTTTAGGACATGCCAATGAAATTGTAACAGAAGAATTAAAAAAAGTTATAGATATGGGTACTAGTTATGGTGCTCCTACAGAGATAGAAACTAAGCTTGCAAAGCTTGTGTGTGAAGCTGTAGACTCGGTAGATATGGTTAGAATGGTTAACTCTGGTACAGAGGCTACTATGAGTGCCCTAAGACTTGCTAGAGGATATACGGGAAGAGATAAGATAGTGAAGTTTGAAGGGAATTATCATGGTCACTCAGATAGTTTACTTATAAAAGCAGGATCTGGTGCCCTACACTTTGGAGTTCCAAATAGCCCAGGAGTACCTGCTGATATAGCTCAAAACACTATAACAGCCACATATAATAGCATAGAGGATATAACTAACATATTTAAAGAAGTTGGAGAAGAAATAGCAGCCGTTATAATAGAGCCTATAGCAGGAAATATGGGAGTAGTACCAGCCACTCAAGAATTTATGGATACATTATCTAAATTAACAAAGGAATATGGGGCACTTTTAATTATTGATGAAGTTATGACAGGCTTTAGAGTGGCATATAAGTGTGCTCAAAGTCTTTACAATGTAACTCCTGACTTAACTACCTTTGGTAAAATAATAGGAGGAGGATTGCCAGTAGGGGCTTATGGTGGTAGACGTGACATAATGGAGAAAATATCACCAATTGGTCCTGTTTATCAAGCAGGAACATTATCTGGAAACCCTCTTGCTATGATGGCAGGTTATATTACTCTTAAAACGTTAAGGGACAATCCTGAAATTTATGATGAATTAGAAGAAAAAGCAAAAAAATTAGAAAAGGGATTTGAAGAAAATGCTAAGAATTTAGGAGTAAAGGTTACTACTAATAGAGTAGGGTCTATGCTTTGTACTTTCTTCAATGAAAATCCGGTTGTAGACTTTGAAAGTGCTACAAAGAGTGATGTAGATAAATTTAATATATACTTCAGAGAAATGCTAAAAGAAGGTGTATATATAGCCCCATCACAGTTTGAAGCATCCTTCATATCTATAAAACATACAGATGAAGATATTGACAAAACTATAAAAGCAAATTATAATTCACTTAAAAAGACTATTAAGTAACTAGAAGATGTTGGCAAAGCTTTTTGCTTTGTCAACATCCTAATAGTTTTAATAAAATTATTGAATACTAATAATTAAGAAATCAAACAAAGGAGTTATAGACATGAGTTTATTTGAAAATTGGAAAGATATGGCGTACAAGCATACATCAAGAGATACTTTTGAAAAGTTCTGGGGAGACTATGCTAAAGTAGAAGGAAAAATATATGCTAACCTTCTTGAGAACCATGAAGAAAAGTTTGAGGGAACAGTTAAAGGTTTAGCAGAAAAATTTGAAACTACTAATGAATATATAGTAGGTTTCTTAGATGGAATAAATGAAAGTATTAAAGAAGGCATGGATTTAGAAGGGGCAACTGAAGATACAGCAGTAAGCCTAGAAGTAAATTATGAAAAATTATTCTTTAACATGTTAGAAGCTAGAGCTGACTACCTATACAACTTACCTCAGTGGGCAGGAGTTTTAAGTGTAGAAGAGAGAGAGAACATTGTTAAGAAGTTTAAAAAATCAAAAACTGTTGTTAACGAAAATAAGGTTGGAAGAAACGACCCTTGTCCATGTGGAAGCGGAAAAAAACATAAAAAATGTTGTTTAAAATAATCACTTTTCTTTGAAAAGTGATTTTTTTTTGTTTGGAATAGATTATTATGTATTTGTCAATTGGAAACTAGCCTGGTGTAAGTCTATAAATAATATGAAAAGAAAAGGTTTTCTTGTGGAATTTCAATACTTTTGTCCTTATTTTTTATAAAAAATTCAAAAAAAACTGGTATAAAATATGGTTGTTGTGGTAAAATATTTTAGGTTATTTAAAAAATATATTAAAGTAGTAATTATATTGTTATGAATACAGTTTTTTTAAACTGTATTTTTTAGTTTAGGAATTATTTTATGTTTATAAAAAAGGAGAAGAATTATGAAAGTCAAAAGTAAGAAGTTAATAGTTGTACTACTAATTTTAAGTTTAATGTCTATGGGGACTGTCTATGGAGAGGGCGAGTCTGAAGAAGAAGTAGTAGAAATATTAGACGAAAAGATATTGAATTTAGAGGAACTTATAAAAGAAATAGAAAGAAAGCAAAAAGTACTTAATAAAATAAGTAGGGTTCAAAACTATGTTAAAATGGATTTGAGAAGCAATATAGATAAAGTATTAGAAATAGAAAAAAACACTCCGCTAGATATGGAGGCTGCTGCTGTAGTGGTGGCTTATTCAGAAAAGTTTAATATAAATCCATCTTTAATATTAGCTGTAATAAAACAGGAGAGTAATTTTAATAAGTATGAAGTAGGTGCTGATGAAGATAGGGGTTATATGCAGGTAATTCCTAGCACAGAAAAATGGTTGGCAAATAAATTTGGAAAATCAATTGGAATAAAGTATGATCCAAGTAAAATTTACGATCCAGAATACAATATTGGATTAGGTACCATATACTTAAGTATACTTAAGAAAAATTACGGAGAGAACTACAATAAGATATTATCTGAATACAATAGGGGTCCTTATAATCTAAAGGCCTATTATAATAAACACAAGACGTATACAACTTCCTATTCGAGGGGAGTTCTTACGAAGGAAAAGAAATTTCTAAAGTTTAATAAGTAATTTAAAAATTATAAAGAATTGGGGAGACCCAATTCTTTATTAATAGCTAAATTTGGATTAATAACCGTACATAACTACTTCAGCCATATGCTACACCTCATTGTATGTTAAGATAGTATTTAAGTGTGTCTTAATATACAAGAACCATAATAGATTATTTTGTTACATAAATTAATAGGAAAAAAGGTGATAATATGAGACCGTTGGCCGATTTGATAAGACCTGACACCATAGAAGATGTGGTAGGACAAAAGCATATATTGGGAGAAGGTAAACTTCTGAGAAGACTAGCAGAGAATGGTCATATACCTAATATGATATTTTATGGACCACCGGGCACAGGAAAAACTACAGTGGCAAATATAATAGCCAATAAAACAGATAAAAGGCTTTATAAGCTAAATGCTACTAATGCATCCATAAGTGATATAAAAGACATAATAAAAGAGTTAGGTAGTATGTTTTCAGCTGGTGGAGTCTTGTTGTATTTAGATGAGATTCAAAATTTTAATAAAAAGCAACAGCAATCATTGCTTAAATTTATAGAAAATGGTGAAATTACTCTTATATCTAGTACTACAGAGAATCCCTATTTTACCATATTTGGTGCCATATTAAGCCGCTCTAGTATATTTGAATTTAAGAAATTGGAAGAAGAAGATATATTAATGGGACTTAAAAGAGGTATTAATATATTAGAGGAATATACAAAAAAAGAAATAACCTATGATGAGAATGCTCTACTTTATATGGCAAGGGTAGCCAATGGGGATTTGAGAAGAGGTCTTAATAATTTAGAGTTAGCAGCCTATTCAGGTACTGATAAGGTGATCAGAATAGATATGGATCTGGCAAAGGAATGTACTCAGACTAGTGGGTTCAAATACGATAAATTTGGTGATAATCACTATGATACCCTAAGCGCTTTTCAAAAATCCATAAGGGGAAGTGATCCAGATGCTGCTATACATTATTTAGCCCGCTTAATAAAATCGGGAGACCTACTTAGCATATGTAGAAGATTATTAGTAATAGCATCAGAGGATATAGGTCTTGCCTACCCAAATGGAATAACCATAGTAAATAATTGTGTAGAAGCTGCTATGAAGTTAGGGTTTCCAGAGGCTAGGATTCCATTAGCACAAGCTGTCATACTACTTGCCAGTGCACCTAAATCCAATTCAGCAATGAATGCCATAAATAAGGCATTGAGGGATATAGATACAATGGACATAGGTGATGTACCTCTCCATTTAAAGGATGCCCATTACAAAGGAGCATCTAAACTTGGGAGAGGAGTAGAATATAAGTATCCTCATGATTATCCTTGTAATTATGTTAAGCAAGAATATTTACCTGAAAAACTTAAGAATAGCATATATTATGAACCTTCAAACAACAAAATGGAAAATAGATTTAAAGAACATTTAGGAAATATAAAGGGTAAAAAATAAAATAAATAGATTTATTTAACCTATATGGTATAATCAATAGGGTGAAAAATCATAATAAAATAAGAAGGGTGTGAAAAAATATGCCTGTTAATGTAGTATTATATCAACCAGAAATACCACCAAATACAGGAACCATAGCTAGAACTTGTGCTGCAACGGGAACAAGTTTGCATCTTATAAAACCTTTAGGATTCTCTATAGAGGATAAACATCTAAAGAGGGCAGGATTAGATTATTGGCATTTATTAGATTTACATATTTATGAGAATGTGGAAGAATTCTTTGAGAAAAACAAGGGTAAAAGGATTTATTTTGGAACAACAAAGGCAAAGTCATATTATACGGATATGACTTATGAAGAAGACTGCTTTATTATGTTTGGTAAAGAAACGGCTGGAATACCAATGGACATATTAAATAAACATATGGACACTTGTATTAAAATACCTATGGTAAAGAATGAGAAGGCTAGATCCCTTAATCTATCTAATTCTGTAAATATTGTTTTATACGAAGTTTTAAGACAACTTGGATTTAAAGATCTAGTATAAACTACGATTTATTGTCAAAATGTGATTTTATTTTACAATTTATTAATAAAATTGACATTCTGTTAATAAATTTAACATTCTCTTAACAAAAGAAGAAGTTAAATATTATATTATTAATCTAGATAAAACATAGAATATTGTTAGGAGGTCAGCAAATGAAAATTCTCTTTGGAGTATTAGGAGGATTAGGTTTATTCCTCTATGGAATGAGCATTATGGGAGATGGTTTACAAAAATCTGCCGGAGATAGAATGAAAAGGATTATAGAAATCCTGACTAGTAATAGAATTATGGGTGTGTTCGTTGGTGCTATAGTAACGGCGGTAGTCCAAAGTTCAAGTGCAACAACTGTAATGGTTGTAGGTTTTGTAAATGCTGGAATAATGAATTTAACTCAAGCAACTGGAGTTATTATGGGAGCAAATATTGGAACAACCATAACAGCTCAAATAGCGTCCCTAAAATTAAGTGAGATAGCTCCTATAGTTGTAGCAATAGGTGTAGGGGTTTGGTTATTTGCCAATGATAAAAAGATCAAAAACATGGCAGAAATATTAATTGGTTTTGGTATATTATTCATCGGAATGGATTTAATGAAGGATTCAGTAAAGCCATTAAGAGAGTATAGTGGATTTAAAGACATGCTTCTTTCTTTTGGAAATCATACATTTGTAGATTCTTTAATGGCCATATTCACAGGATTCTTTATAACAGCAGTAGTCCAAAGTTCAAGTGCCACAACGGGTATATTAATAGCCCTTGCTAGTGAAGGTTTACTACCTATAGAGGCAGCACTTCCGATTTTATTCGGTACAAACATAGGAACCTGTGTAACGGCTATGTTGTCAAGTATTGGTGCTAATAAAACTGCTAAAAGAGCCGCAATTATACATTTAATGTTTAACGTAACAGGTACAGTTTTATTTATGATAGCATTTAAAGGTCTTACAATAGACTTTGTTACAAAGATGACTTCACTTCCAGAGAGACAGCTTGCAAATGCCCATACTATATTTAATATAGCGAATACATTAATATTATTACCTTTTGCACCACTATTAGTTAGATTAGCAAATAAGCTAATACCAATACAAGATATAGAAGAAACAGAGCAAAAGGGTATTAAGTACCTTGATGATAGAATGTTAGAAACTCCATCAATAGCTATGGTTCAGGTAAATAAAGAAATATTAAACATGGCAAATATAGTGTTAGAAAGTTATGAGTTATCTATAAAAGCATTCTTTGAGGGTAGTGAAAAAATTGCTAAAGAAGCCTTTAAGCTTGAAAAGATTATAAATAATATGGAAAGATCCATAGGAGAATATTTAGTTAAATTATCAAATACATCCCTATCAGCGAGACAACATGAAATTGTAGATGGAATGTTTAATACTATAAACGATATTGAAAGAGTTGGAGATCATGCAGATAACATTGCAGAATTGGCCGTATATAAGAAAGACAATAAATTAGTATTTAGTGATAAAGGTATCAAGGAATTAGAAGAGATGCACGAGAGAGTTCTAAAGTCTTATAAGGAATCTATTTTAGCCCTAGAAACAGCTGACTTAAATACAGCAAGAAGAATATTAGAACGAGAAGGCGAAATAGATCATATGGAAAAATCATTAAGAGCTAGCCACATTGGTAGACTTAATAGACAAGAATGTACTACATCTTCTGGAGTTATATTCCTAGATATTATAAGCAATTTAGAAAGAATAGGAGATCATACAGCTAAGATTGCCTTTGCCGTATTAGATTTTCCAGATAGATAATATAAAATAGGTGTAATAGGGGTTAGGACCCTTATTACACTTTTTTAATTAGAATATTAAAATTTTAACATACTAAATAAAAAATGTTGTAAAAGACAAATCCTAATAATAAGATTATCTATAAGTAGGTACAAAATGAAAGGAGCATATTTCATGAAGATAAAAATAATAACAGATAGTTTGTCTGACATTCCCAAAGAAGTAGCCCAAAAATATGATATATGTGTATTACCCCTTAAAGTAAGATTTGGAGAAGTAGAATATGAAGATCAGGTGACAATAACTATAGATGAATTTTTTGAAAAGTTGGAAAAAAGTACAGAACTTCCTAAAACAGCGCAAGTTATACCTAGTGCATATATTGAAAAAATAGAAAAATATTTAAGTGAAGGTTATGAAATCATAATTATAAATGGATCCTCAAAGGTAAGTGGAACTCATCAATCGGCCTTAATAGCTAAGGATGCAACAGATCCAGAGAAAGTTCATGTGATAGATACTCTATCACTATCCTATGGATGTGGAATGATGGCTGTAGAGGCAGCTAGAATGGCTAAAGAAGGTAAAACAAAAGAAGAAATAATTGAAAAAATTAATAGTATGATAGATAGGGTGGAAGTATTATTTTCTGTAGAAACTCTAGAATATCTAAAAAAAGGTGGAAGATTAAGTCCTGCTAAAGCCATGATAGGAAATTTATTAAATTTAAAACCCATATTACATATTGAGGGTGGAGAAATAGAAGTTATGGATAAAGTAAGGGGTAGTAAAAAAATAATAAGGAAAATGATAGATATGTGTAGAAGTATGTCGCTTGATGGAAAAATAGGTTCAATTACCCTGATACATGGTAAAAATGAAAAAAGTTTCGAAAAAATGAAGGAAGAAGTGAGAGAAGAGTTAAAACCTGTGGAAATCCTTGAAAGTCGCATAGGGCCTACAATAGGCACGCATACTGGACCAAGCCTAATCGGGATTATATTTTTAAAGTAAAAAAAACTTGCATACTTGCATAAAAAAGATATTGATAAATTTTAAACTTTGTTCTATAATGAAATTGTGATAAGGACATAGAAAAAATTGTATAAAAAAATCGATTTCTGATTGATGGGTGTGGGAGAGAACTAAAATTAGTCGCCGAAGGGACAAACAAACTATGTTATTGCCAACTGGTTTGTGAATTTTTCAGGCAAAAGGACCGTACTCTGACAGAACTCTGGAAAGCTTTTTAAATAAAAAGCACCGAAGGAGCAATCCCCTATGGGGAGAATCTCTCAGGTTTACGACAGAGAAGCGTGGCATAATTATTTGCCATGCTTTTATTTTATTCAAAAGTGTCATAAAATAAAAATGATTGTGACTTTTTAGAAAGTTGGAGGATGAGATGAAAAGAATATTAGTGACGAATAACCCAAAAGTGAATGAAGAATTTTCCAAGGAAATAGATACTATTTACATGAAGGAAAAGGATTTCATTAAAGTACTAGAATTAGTTAGAGATAAGATTCATGGGGGACATAAGTTGCTTACACATCCACTATCATCAAGTATTAAACCAAATGAAACTCCTTATAAATCTGTATTGATTTCAAAAGAAGTGGCTAAACTAGATATGGAATCCTTAATGATTATAGAGAATTCATTAGAAAGTGCTAAAAAATTAATAAATGATAGGAAAACTCCTAATTGGACAGAAAGTATTTTAGAAGATTTTCAAGTCATTGATTTGTCAATAATAAAGAGTGCTATATAGTAAGAAAAAAGTAAAGTTTAAGGAGGATTAAAATGCAAAACTTATATGATGTGGTAATAGTAGGAGCAGGACCAGCTGGATTAGCTGCTGGGCTTTATGCATCAAGAGCAAAGTTAAAAACATTAATTCTTGAAAAGGGTAAAGTTGGAGGACAAATAGTTACTACAAATGAAGTAGCTAACTATCCAGGATCAATTGCAGATGCAACAGGACCTAGCTTAATTGCAAGAATGGTAGAGCAAGCAGAAGAATTTGGAGCAGAGAAGAAAATTGATTCAATAGTAGATGTAGATTTCACTGGAAAAGTTAAAGTTTTAAAAGGTGAAAAAGAAGAGTACCATGCAAAGGCAGTAATCATTGCAACTGGAGCACAACCAAGAAAGATTGGATGCAAAGGTGAAGTAGAATTAACAGGTAAGGGAGTTTCTTACTGTGCAACTTGTGATGCTGACTTCTTTACAGACTTAGAAGTATTCGTAATCGGTGGAGGAGACTCTGCAGTAGAAGAAGCAATGTACTTAACTAAATTTGCTAGAAAAGTAACAATTGTACATAGAAGAGATGAATTAAGAGCTGCTAAGTCAATTCAAGAAAAAGCATTTAAGAATGATAAAATGGAGTTTATGTGGGATACTACTGTAGATGAGATTAAAGGTGATGGAATTATTGAGTCTATAGTATTCAAAAACACTAAAACTGGTGAATTAACTGAGTATGAAGCACACGAAGATGATGGTACATTTGGAGTATTCCCATTCATTGGATTCTTACCTATAAGTGAATTATATAAAGGTAAAGTTAAGATGAACGAAGGTGGATACATTATGACAGATGATGATATGAACACAGACGTTGATGGTGTATTTGCAGCAGGAGATATTAGAGTAAAATCATTAAGACAGGTAATCACTGCGGCAGCAGATGGTGCAATTGCAGCTGTAACTGCAGAGAAATATATTGAACACAATTTTGGAGAATAAAAAGGAGGTAAACAAAATGTTAGCTGTTGATAAGAATACTTTCCAAGAAGAAGTTTTAGAATCAGATGGTTTTGTTTTAGTAGATTATTGGAGTGATGGTTGTGAGCCATGCAAGGCTTTAATGCCAGATATTGAAGCTTTAGCTGAGCAGTTTAGTGGAAAAGTAAAATTCACAAAACTTAATACAACTAAGGCTAGAAGATTAGCTATAGGACAAAGAGTTTTAGGACTTCCTACAATCGCTCTTTACAAAGGTGGAGAAAAGATTGCAGAAGTAACTAAAGACGATGCAAACAGAGCTAATATTGAAGCTATGTTAAATAATAACATTGGTTAATAACTTATATAAGTGGGAGCCCCACTTATATAAGCTACAATAAAAGGGAGGTGAGCTTTGTGCGATTAGAATTAGGTAAAATTAAGATCTCTGATATACAATTCGGAGAAGCTACAAAGGTAGAAAATGGAGTTTTATTCGTAAACAAAGACGAAATCGTTAACTTGGTTTTAGAAGACGAGCATATTAAATCAGTAGAGGTTGATATTGCAAAACCAGGTGAGGAGACAAGAATAACTCCGGTTAAAGATGTTATAGAACCTAGAGTAAAAGTTGAAGGAAATGGGGGAATATTCCCAGGAGTAATCAGCAAGGTAGACACTGTAGGTTCAGGTCGCACACATGTTTTAGAAGGAGCTGCTATTGTTACTTGCGGTAAGATTGTTGGTTTTCAGGAAGGGATTATCGACATGTCTGGCCCAGGTGCTGAGTATACACCATTCTCAAAGTTAAACAACTTATGTTTAGTAATTGAGCCAGTTGATGGTTTAAAGCAACATGAGTATGAGCATGCTGCAAGAATGGCAGGACTTAAAATAGCTACTTTCGTAGGACAAACTGGTAAGGATGTAACACCAGATGAGGTTGATGTTTATGAAACTAAGCCTTTATTAGAAGCAGTAAATGAATATCCAGATCTTCCAAAGGTTGGTTATGTATACATGCTTCAAACTCAAGGTCTTCTTCATGATACATATGTATATGGAGTAGATGCTAAGAAAATTGTTCCAACTATGTTATATCCAACAGAGATTATGGATGGAGCAATCTTAAGTGGTAACTGTGTATCTGCTTGCGATAAGAACACTACATATCATCACTTAAACAACCCAATCATCAAAGATTTATATGCTAAGCATGGTAAAGAGTTCAATTTTGTTGGAATCATTGCTACTAACGAAAACGTATACCTAGCAGATAAGGAAAGATCATCTAACTGGACTGCTAAGTTATGCAAGTACTTAGGATTAGATGGAGTTATCGTATCTCAAGAAGGTTTTGGTAACCCAGATACTGACTTAATAATGAACTGCAAGAAGATTGAAAACGAAGGCGTTAAAACTGTAATCGTTACTGACGAATATGCTGGTAGAGATGGTGCATCTCAATCATTAGCAGATGCTGATGCAAAGGCTGACGCAGTTGTTACAGGTGGAAATGCTAACGAAGTAATCACTTTACCACCTATGAAGAAGATTATTGGTATGTTAGATTACACTGATAAAATTGCTGGTGGATTTGATGGAAGTTTAAGCGAAGATGGAAGCATTACTGCTGAAATCCAAGTAATTACAGGTGCTACTAACGAATTAGGATTTAACAGATTATCTGCAACAGAATATTAAGAATTAGTAGAGAGGATGGTAACAATGAGTTTATTTGATGGTAAAAAAGTCATCATCATTGGTGACAGAGATGGTATACCAGGACCTGCTATGGAAGAATGCGTTAAGACTACAAATGCAGAAGTGGTATTCTCATCTACAGAGTGTTTTGTCTGAACGGCTGCAGGAGCAATGGATTTAGAAAATCAAAATAGAGTTAAGTCAATGACTGATCAATATGGCGCAGAAAACATGTTAGTACTTTTAGGAGCTGCAGAAGCTGAATCAGCTGGATTAGCTGCTGAAACTGTAACTGCTGGAGACCCAACATTTGCTGGTTGTCTTGCAGGAGTTGCATTAGGATTAAAAGTATACCACGTAGTTGAAGAAGATGTTAAATCTCAATTTGACGCTGACGTATACGAAGACCAAGTTGGTATGATGGAAATGGTTCTAGATGTGGATGAAATCGCATCTGAAATGTCTTCTATCAGAGACCAATTCTGCAAGTACTAAAAAGCCATATTTAGTATAAGCATTTAATTTTTAAATAATTTTTTAATAAAAATTATTAACTCTAAATTTTGATTATAAAACAAATTCATTGAACGAATCTCGTTGAGATTCAAAACATTACAATTGATTAGAAGTAAATTAAACGTGAAATTTAAAATAAATGTCTCATGGAGATTATCTACGTGAGAGCAAAATCTCTAAATTACAATTAATTTCCCAATAAAAATTAGAGAGGGGGGGAAATATGAGCAAGCTTAGAGTTGTTCATTATATAAACCAATTCTTCGCAGGTATAGGTGGAGAAGAAAAGGCTGATTACAAACCAGAAGTTAGAGAAGGTTTTGTTGGGCCAGGAATGGCTATCAACAATTTAATGAAAGAAGAAGCTGAGATCGTTGCTACAATCATTTGTGGTGACTCATATTTCAACGAAAATGTAGAAGAGGCTAAGGCCGAAGTTATAAAAATGGTGAAGGATGCAAACCCTGACCTATTTGTAGCAGGACCAGCATTCAATGCAGGAAGATATGGTGTTGCGTGTGGTACTATTTGTAAAGCTGTACAAGAAGAATTAAACATTCCTGTAGTAACAGCTATGTACCCAGAAAACCCAGGTTCAGACATGTACAAGAAAGACTTATACATATTAGAGACTGGAAACTCTGCTGCCGCAATGAGAAAAGCAGCACCTGCTTTAGCATCACTTGCACTTAAATTAGGTAGAGGAGAAGAAATTGGATCTCCTGAAGCTGAAGGATACATTAAAAGAGGTGTAAGAAAGAACATCTTTAGAGAAGAAAGAGGAGCTACAAGAGCAGTAAACATGCTTGTTAAAAAGTTAAAGGGTGAGGAATTCGAAACTGAATACCCAATGCCTACTTTTGATAATGTAGAGCCAGGAAAGGCAATTGTAGATTTATCTAAAGCAAAGATTGCTTTAGTAACATCTGGTGGTACAGTACCTAAGGGTAACCCAGATCGTATAGAATCTTCAAGTGCATCTAAGTATGGTAAATACGATATTGATGGAGTTATGGATTTAACTGAAGAAACTTACGAAACTGCACATGGTGGATATGATCCAGTATATGCAAACGAAGATTCTGATAGAGTATTACCAGTAGACGTATTACGTGACTTAGAAAAAGAAGGAGCTATCGGTGAATTACACAGATACTTCTATACTACAACTGGAAATGGTACTTCAGTTGGTAACTCTAAACAATTTGCTGCTGAATTTGCAAAAGAATTAGTAGCAGATGGCGTAGATGCTGTTATCTTAACTTCTACGTGAGGTACTTGTACTCGTTGCGGTGCAACGATGGTTAAAGAGATTGAAAGAACTGGTATTCCAGTAGTTCATATCTGTACAGTAGTACCTATTTCATTAACAGTTGGAGCTAACAGAATAGTTCCAGCAATAGCTATCCCTCATCCATTAGGAAACCCAGCATTAGATGCTGCAGATGAGAAGAAGCTAAGAAGAGAGATTGTTGAAAAATCTTTACATGCATTAACTGTTGAAGTAACAGATCAAACTGTATTTGAAGATTAATATATGTCAGCTGCTTTGCAGCTGGCAGATGGAGACTAAAAGGGTGGTCTAGTATCACCCTTTTATTTTAAAAAAAAGTCTATAACTGCGAGCTGCAAAGAGAGGCAGCTTATAAAAAAACCGGAGGTGGAAATTATGAGCTTTCCAGTAATTAAGGGAGCTGGATATGCACTAGTGCATACACCAGATATGATAATGCATAATGGAACTACTCAAACTACTGAAAAAATAACTAATCCAGATTCAGAATATTTAAAAAAGGCACCAGAGCATATAAGACCATATGAAGAAGTATTAAACTATGCTCCAAACCAAGTTTACATAGGAAACATGACTCCAGCAGAATTAGGAGAAATGGCAATGCCATGGTTTGACAAAGATGCAAAATCTAAGGATCGTTATGGTAAGTTCGGGGAAATAATGCCTCAAGACGAATTCATCGCTTTAATGAAGTTTAGTGATGCCTTTGACTTAGTAAAGTTAAGCAAAGAATTTACTGCACAAGTTAAAGCTAAAATAGAAGCACATCCTCTTTTCAAAGACGAAGTTGCAAAGCTTAAAGAAGGAGAAGAGTTTGAAGAAATAGAAAAGCTTGTAAATGAACAACATTCAGAAGCTTTATATCATGATGGAAAATTAGTTGGATGCGTAAAGAGAGCTCATGATGTGGATGTTAACTTAACTTCTCACATTATATTTGAAAACTTAGTAGTTAAGGCTTCAGGAGTATTAGCATTCAAACACTTAGTAGACAAAAACAACATTAACGTATCTGATATTGATTATGTTATTGAGTGTTCAGAAGAAGCTTGCGGAGACATGAACCAAAGAGGTGGAGGAAACTTTGCTAAGGCTATCGCAGAAATGTGTGGAGCTGAAAATGCAACAGGTTCTGATACTAGAGGATTCTGTGCTGCACCTACTCATGCATTAATCGAAGCTGCTGCTTTAGTTAAGTCTGGAGTATATGATAACGTTGCTATCGTAGCTGGTGGAGCTACTGCAAAATTAGGAATGAATGGTAAAGACCACGTTAAGAAGGAAATGCCAATCCTAGAAGACGTATTAGGAGCTTTTGCTGTATTAATCAGTAAAAATGATGGAGTAAATCCAATACTTAGAACTGACTTAGTTGGTAAGCATACAGTTGGAACTGGATCTTCACCACAAGCAGTTATTACTGCACTTATTACTGCTCCTCTTGACAAGGGTGGACTTAAGATTACTGACGTAGATAAGTACTCAGTAGAAATGCAAAACCCAGACATCACTAAGCCTGCTGGAGCTGGAGATGTACCAGAAGCTAACTACAAGATGATAGGAGCTTTAGGTGTTAAGAGAAAAGAATTAGAAAGAAAAGAATTACTTAACTTTGTTAAAGGTCATGGTATGCCAGGCTGGGCTCCAACTCAAGGACATATTCCATCAGGAGTTCCATACTTAGGATTTGCTATGGATGATTTATCAAATGGTAATGTTAATAGAGCTATGATCGTTGGTAAGGGAAGTTTATTCTTAGGAAGAATGACTAACTTATTTGATGGAGTATCTATAGTTATAGAAAGAAATAGTGGTGTTGTTGAAGATAATAAGCCAGGAGTATCAGAAGATGCAATCAGAAGCATGATAGCTGAGTCTATGAAAGATTTCGCATCACATCTTTTAGGAGAATAGGAGTGATGACAATGGAAAACATGGAAATCAAAAAACTTATTGGTAAGACCTTTTTAGATATATCTGAAGCTATTCAAAGTGGTCACTTTGGTACAAAAGTTAAGGTTGGTTTAACTACACTTGGAAGTGAGCATGGAGTAGAGAACCTAGTTAAGGGTGCTGAACTTGCAGCTAAGGATTCTTCAGACTTTGAAATAGTTTTAATAGGACCAAAGGTTGATACAGAACTTGAAATTGTAGAAGTTAACTCAGAAGATGAAATGCATAAGAAAATGGAAGAATTACTTGATTCTAAGTACATTGCTTCTTGTGTAACTATGCATTACAATTTCCCTATAGGAGTATCTACTGTAGGTAGAGTTATAACTCCAGCTAGAGGGAAAGAAATGTTCTTAGCTACAACTACAGGAACTGCTTCAGCTCATAGAACAGAAGCAATGGTTAAAAATGCACTATATGGAATTATAACTGCAAAGGCAATGGGAAATCCAAATCCTACTGTAGGTATACTTAACTTAGATGGTGCAAGACAAGTTGAAAGAGCTTTAAGAGAATTAGATACAAACGGTTACAAAGTCAACTTTGCTGAATCAATGAGAAGTGATGGCGGAGCTGTAATGAGAGGAAATGACTTACTTGCAGGTACTGCTGATGTTATGGTAACTGATACCTTAACGGGTAATATCATGATGAAAGTATTCTCTTCTTACACTACAGGTGGAAGCTATGAAGCTATGGGATATGGATATGGACCAGGAATAGGTATTGACTATGAAAGAGCTATCCTTATTTTATCAAGAGCTTCAGGATCTCCAGTAGTTGCTAATGCAATCAAGTATGCTGCAAAGTTAGCTCAGGGTAACTTAGCGGAAGTATCTAAGAGAGAAGTAAAAGCTGCACGTGCTGCTAAATTAGATGAAATTTTAGCTGGATTTACAAAAGAAACTAAAAAGGAATCATCTGATGAAGAAGTGGCAATGCCTGAAAAGGAAGTAGTAACAGGATCTATCTCTGGTATAGATATTATGGATTTAGAGGATGCAGTGCAAGCCCTATGGAAAGCAGGAATATATGCTGAAAGTGGAATGGGTTGTACAGGTCCAATCGTACTTGTAAATGAAGGAAAAATGGTTGAAGCAACTGAAGCTTTAGCTAAAGCTGGATTTATAGCAGGTAGCGGATCTCCATGCTAATATAAATGAAAGACTTAGGTCCTTATGGGGACCTAAGTCTTTTTAAATTGTATTTTTTTATTCTTTTTAGAAAATTTGAAATAGTGCCACTTTGCAATAAAACGGTAAATATACTTACTATTTCCAAAATAAAGTGTTATAATAATAATGTACAAAATACACTAAATTTATTTTTTTTTGGTATTTCACAAAAAATGAATATTTTTTTTATGTTATGCCAAAACTGAAAGAGAAAGTGAGGAGGAAGTAAACTATGTTAAGAAAGATAACATCTTTACTATTAGTAGGATTATTATTAGTTGGCCTATTAGCAGGTTGTGGTGCTAAACCAGAAGAACCACAAACTGAAGAGCCAGCTAAGGAAGAAGCATTAAAGATAGCAATGGTTACTGACGTTGGTGGAGTAAACGACAAGTCATTTAACCAATCTGCTTGGGAAGGTTTACAAAAAGCAGAAAATGAATTAGGAGTTAAACCTGGATATCAAGAATCTAAGCAAGAAGCTGATTACTCTTCTAACTTAGAACTTTTAACAGATGCTGGAAATGATTTAGTATGGGGTATTGGATTCTTAATGGGATCTCAAGTTGAGCAAGCTGCTAAAGATTACCCAGAACAAAAATTCGCTATAATAGACAACTACTATGAAAATCCATCTGAAAACCTATTAGGAATTACTTTTAAAGAGCAAGAAGCATCATTCCTAGTTGGATACATAGCTGGAAAAATGACTAAGACTAACAAGGTTGGATTCATAGGTGGTATGGATTTCGCTGTTATTCACAGATTTGATTATGGATTTAAAGCTGGAGTTAAGCATGCTAACCCAGATGCTGAAATATTATCTCAATATGCAGGAGCATTTGATAAGCCTGCAATTGGTAGAAGTATAGCTGAATCTATGTATGCTAAAGATGCAGATATTATCTTCCATGCAGCTGGAGATACTGGAAACGGTATGATCGAAGTAGCTAAGGAAAAAGGTAAGTATGCAATCGGTGTTGATAAGGACCAAAATCCTGATGCTCCGGAAAACGTAATCACTTCTGCAGTTAAGAGAGTTGACAATGCAATATACAATGTTGCTAAAGACTTAAAAGAAGGAAACTTCAAAGGTGGTACTAATATCACTTACGGATTAGCTGAAGGCGGAGTTGACATTGCTCCATCATCTGACAAGTTAGTTCCAAAGGAAATATTAGATGAAGTTGCTAAATTAAAAGAGCAAATCATTGCTGGAGAAATTAAAGTTCCTGCTAATAAGGAAGAATTTGAGGCAATGAAGTAATTAGCAAAGTTGCATAAAAACTTACGTTAAAAAAGATAAATAATTAAACCCAGAACTATAGTTCTGGGTTTAATGTTCCTTTTAAATACATGTAAAATTATGAGAATAGAGTAAAAAATATGAATAAAGAAGGAGGTATAAAAGTGAGTGGCAGTAAACAATTTAACGAAGTAGTAGTAGAGATGAAACAAATTGTGAAAAAGTTTGGTGACTTCGTAGCAAATGATCATATAGACCTGACAGTTCATAAAGGAGAAGTACATGCACTATTAGGAGAAAACGGTGCAGGAAAATCTACTTTAATGAATATCCTTTATGGATTATACACTCCTACCAGTGGAGAAATCCACATAAATGGAAAATACGTAGATATAAAAAACCCGAATATAGCTATAGAAAATGGAATAGGAATGGTCCACCAACACTTTATGCTAGTAAAGCCTTTTACAGTTGCAGAGAATATTGTATTAGGGATGGAGCCTACTGGCTTTGCCAACAAGATAAATATGGATAAGGCTACTAAGGATGTTACGGCAATATCTGAAAAATATGGACTACATGTGGATCCTAATGCAAAAATTGAAGATATATCAGTAGGTATGCAACAAAGGGTGGAAATATTAAAGGCACTATATAGAGGTGCTGAAATACTAATATTTGATGAACCAACAGCCGTACTAACACCTCAAGAGATTAAGGAATTCATTCAAATAATAAGAAACTTAACTAATGAGGGTAAATCAATTATACTAATTACTCACAAGCTTAAGGAAATTAAAGAGACTTCAGATTTTTGTACTATCATAAGACGTGGTAAAAGAATCGGAACAGTTAATGTGGAGGAGTCTACTGAAGATGATCTAGCATCAATGATGGTAGGTAGAGAAGTAAGCTTTGAAGTTGAAAAGGAAGAAAGAAAAGCTAAAGGTGAAGTGCTAAAAGTAGAGAATCTTGTGGTACAAGACCATAGAGGTATAAGTGTAGTTGATGGATTAAATCTTTCAGTAAGAGCTGGAGAAATACTAGGTATTGCTGGAGTAGATGGTAATGGTCAGAGTGAATTAATTGAGGCAATTACAGGTCTTAGACCATCAAAATCTGGAAAAGTATTAATAAACGGAAATGATGTTACTAACAAAACACCTAGGGAAGTATTCGAGTCAGGTATATCAAATATTCCTGAAGATAGACAAAAACATGGACTTGTATTAGATTTTACCGTTGAAGAAAATATGGTTTTAGAAAACTATAGAAAAGAACCTTTCTCAAAGGGAGTTAGGATAATGGAAGAGGAAGTTAATTCCTTTGCTAAAGAATTGATGGAGAAATTTGACGTAAGACCTAGAAATGAGAAAAATAAAGCTAGAGCACTATCTGGTGGTAATCAACAAAAGGTTATTATTGCTAGAGAAGTAACTAATGATCCGGACTTGTTAATTGCTACTCAGCCTACAAGAGGGTTAGATGTTGGTGCTATAGAGTTTGTTCATAAATCACTAGTGGAACAAAGAGATAAGGACAAGGCAGTACTTTTAGTATCCTTTGAGTTAGATGAAATTATGAGTGTATCAGACAGAATTGCCGTTATCTATGAAGGAAAAATAGTTGATGTAGTAAACGCTAAAGAAACTAATGAAAATGAATTAGGACTTATGATGGCAGGAGGTGGCAAAGTTGAAGAATAAGGAAAAAAAGTTTTTAAGTGCAGTAAAAAGTGATACGTTTATGTACACTATGTTAGCCATCCTAATGGGTCTTTTAGTTGGAGCTGTCATAATTACCATATCAGGATATAATCCTGTAGAAGCTTATAGTACTATGCTAAAGGGAATTTTCTCAAAACCTAAGTATATGGCTAGAACTATTATTCGCTCAACGCCCCTTATACTAACTGGTTTATCTGTGGCATTTGCCTTTAGAACAGGACTATTTAACATTGGAGTTGAAGGTCAATTTATTATAGGTGCCCTAGTAGCTTCCCTATTAGGTTACTTTCTAGATTTACCTGCAATTATTCATATACCAATCGTTTTCTTAGGAGCCACAATAGCTGCAGCCCTATGGGGAGCTATTGCTGGATACTTAAAGGCAAGATTTGGAGTTCATGAAGTTATTGCAACCATCATGTTAAACTGGATAGCCCTATATACTTCAAACTACATAATAACCATGGAGGGCGTAAAAAAGCCAGGAACTGAATCTACATATGATATATTAGAATCGGCTAGAATTACTATAACAGGTTTTAGACATGTGGTAGGACCTGCTAGAATACACTGGGGAACTTTAATAGCTATTATTATAGCAATAATAGTTTCTTACATATTATTTAAAACTACTATTGGTTACGAATTGCGTGCAGTTGGATATAACAAGGATGCTGCTAAATATGGTGGTATCAATGTTAATAAAAACATGATCCTAGCAATGGCAATTGCTGGTGCTTTAGGTGGAGCAGCTGGAGCCTTAAACATTATGGGTGAAGGATATCACGTATCCGTATTGGCAGCTACAGAAGGTTATGGATTTAATGGAATTGCAGTAGCCTTAATAGGAAATAACAGTCCTTTAGGAGTAGTATTATCTGCGTTTTTATTCGGAGGTATAACATTTGGTGGTATGAGAATGCAACAGCTAGGAATACCAACGGAAGTTATAAATATTGTTATAGGTTCTATAGTATTCTTCATAGCAACTTATAGAATATTCGAATATACAAAGAAATACTTTAAGAAGAAAAAACTCCAAAAGGAGGTTAAGTAATTATGGAATTAAGAGATTTAGCAATTATACTTGGAACTACCCTTATGTATTGCACACCACTTATATATGGAGCCTTAGCAGGTGTATTTTCAGAAAACAGTGGTGTTGTAAATATTGGGATAGAAGGTATGATGACTATAGGAGCCTTTGCAGGAACTGCATCAGGATTTTTATTACAAGAAGCATTTGGTAATGTTTGGTGGGTACCCCTATTAGGATTCATAATAGCTGGTATTGCAGGTGGCTTATTCGGATTACTTCACGCTGTGGCATCTGTAACCTTTAAGGCAGACCAAGTTATATCAGGTATTGCAATTAACTTCTTAGGTGGGGGTGTAGGAATATTCTTAGCTCGTAGAATATTTGCATCTACAACTACTCCAGCATTACCACTTGAGTCTAAAATATCAAGACCACTTCATGGTTTATTAAAGGATAGTCCAATCCTTGCATCTGTATTTGACCAATTTTCAACTGTATACTTTGCATTTTTCTTAGTAGCTCTATCTTGGTATGTACTATATAGAACTAAGCTAGGTCTTAGAATAAGAGCTGTAGGTGAGCATCCAAAGGCAGCTGATACATTGGGTATTAACGTATACAAGATTAGATACTTTTCAGTTATCTTATCTGGTATATTAGCAGGTTTTGGTGGAGCATCATTAAGTATGGCCATTGTTGCCAACTTTAGACCAACATTAATATCAGGTCAAGGTTTCATCGCCCTGGCAGCTATGATATTTGGTAAGTGGAAACCACAAGGAGCATTAGTAGCATGTTTACTATTTGGTGCAACTACTGCAATACAAATTTATTTAGGTGGAACAGAAGCAGGAGCGGGAATTTCAACTCACCTGTTATCAATGATCCCATATGTAGTAACCATATTTGTATTAATCGGGTTTGGCGGAAAGACATCTGCGCCAGCTGCTAGTGGTGCAGCATATGAAAAGGATGAAAGATAAAGACAAAATAAAGATAGGTTTTTAAACCTATCTTTTTTTTGTCCTTTTGTCTAACGACCTTTAATTAGGACTGGTTTAATGCTATAATTATAGTGTAGGCAAAAAAGCTTATTAAAGAAATGAAGGGACAGAAGAGGACGGTGATTTAAGGTGCATTTAGGTATTAGTTTGAATGTGGCACAAATTCAAAAGCTAGTTATGACACCGGAGTTGAAGCAATCTATACAAATCCTTCAATTCAATTATCAAGAATTAAATCAGTTTATTAATGAAGAAATAATGACTAATCCTGTTATAGATGTGCCTAATCTGCAAGGGAACGTACAAGAAAAAGTTGCTGAATTAGGAAAGCAAAAGGAAGAAAAGCAAGAAAAGAATGATATAGATTGGAAAGAATACTTTAAAGAATATGATGATATAAGTTACAAAAGCACTTATAATAAATCTAAAGATGAGGAAGTTTCTTTTGAACAATTTGTTTCCTCTGAGACATCTTTAACAGATCACTTGTTATTTCAATTACAATTTTCTATGCTAAATGAAGATGAAATGGAAATAGGAAGATATTTGATAGAATCTTTAAATAATAATGGATATTTAAATACAACCATAGAAGAAATTAGTAAAAGCATTTTAAAGGATGAAGAAATAATAGAAAATATTTTATGTTTAATACAAACCTTTGACTCTGTAGGAGTTGGGGCTAGAAGTTTAAAGGAATGTCTTTTAATACAAGTACAGCAAATGGGTATTGAGGATGATAATATAAAGAAGGTTATAGAAGACCATTTAAATGATATTGCTGATAACAAACTTGCTAATATAGGAAAAAATTTAAATATAGATATAAAAAAAATACAACAAATATCAGATTTCATAAAGACTCTAGAGCCTAAACCAGGACGATTGTTTGCATCTAAGAAGGATATAAAATATATAACACCTGATGTTACAGTAGAAAAGATCGATGATGAATATGTGGTACTTGTTAACGACTCTACAGCACCAAGATTATCTGTAAGTCCGTACTATAAGAGGATATTATTAAACGAGGAAAAGAGTTCAAATACGTCTAAGTTCTTAAATGAAAAATTAAATTCGGCCATGTGGTTAATAAAAAGTATAGAACAAAGAAGACAGACCATATTCAATGTGGTAAATGCCATAATAGAATACCAAAAGGAGTTCTTTGATTACGGAAGAAAGTATCTAAAGCCACTTACACTAAAGCAAATAGCTAATGAAGTTGGAGTTCATGAATCTACTGTGAGTAGAGCTGTAAATGGAAAGTACATGCAAACTCCAAGGGGAGTTTTTGAAATAAAATTCTTCTTCTCAAGTGGAGTGTCTAATCAGATGGGTGAAGGTGTCTCATCACAAAGTATAAAGACTATAATAAAAGACTTAATAGACAATGAAAATCAGAAGAAGCCCCTTAGCGACCAGGCCATATCAGATGTATTAAAGAAAAAGGGAATAAATATATCTAGAAGGACTGTTGCTAAATATAGGGATGAGATGAATATACAATCATCATCAAAGAGAAAGCGATTTTAATAAAAAAGGTACAATAAAGAAATATTTCTTTATTGTACCTTTTTTAGTTTTTTGAAACAGGTATAATTTTTCAGTTATTATACCATAATCTACAGATAGAAGATAAGATTATGAAAAAAATGGGTAAGAAAAGTATGAAGAATAATATATTTTAATTTACTAAAACTAATTTATAGATTGGCTAAAAAACGTGAAAAGCTTTTCCTTTACGAATTCACAAGGGTCTGTAAATAGGCCAATTTAAAACTGTAATAGGAGCACCTTGAAATTAAAATTTTCGTGTTGCCATTTTAATTTATTTATGATAATCTATTTACAGGCGGGACAGTAAATGACTATATGGACTCAAATTGTCCCAGTATAAATCGTCAGAAATGAGGAGTTAAATTGCTAAACTATGAAAATAGCAATGAATACATGGAAGAAATCATTCATATAGGAAAAAAATTAGTACCAGAAGTGAATGAGGTCTTTACTAGAAGATATGAAATTTTAAGGCAAATTGAAAAAAATCAACCTATTGGAAGAAGAAGTCTTTCTCAAATTTTAGAAATTGGAGAAAGGATAGTCAGGTCAGAAGTAAATATGCTAAAGGAACAAGGTTTTATAGAAATACATCCTAGTGGAATGAATACTACCGAATTTGGGGAAAATAGTCTAGGAGTGTTAAAAAATTTCGTATATAACAGTAGAAAGCTACATGACCTTGAGGAACTTCTAAGGGATAGATTAAATATAAAGAAAGTTTTAATTGTAATGGATTCCTATGACGAAGACGAATCTGTTATAAAAGAAGTTGGAAAGGCAACTGCTAGTTATTTTAAAAGCATATTGGCTAAAGATATGATAATAGGTATTACTGGAGGAAAAACCATGCAAATGGTTGCCGAAGGTGTAGGCTCTGATAATAGTAAAAATAACAATGTGGTAGTAGTTCCTGGTCGTGGAGGCCTTGGTAGAAGTGTTGAAAAGCAATCTAACACCATAGCAGCCACCTTGGCAGAAAAATTAAAAGCAAGTTATAGATTACTACATGTATCTGATAATATATCAAAGGAACTAATAGATAAGTTGATTAAAGATCCACATACTAAAGAAGTAGTAGAGTACATAAAGAAAATCCAAACCCTAATATTTGGTATAGGTAGAGCCGACGAAATGGCCAATAATAGGGGAACAGAAGAGGATAAGATAGAAAATATTATCAAAAAAGGTGCAGTAGCAGAGGCCTTTGGATACTATTTTGATAAAAATGGAGAAATAGTAGAAGAGGTAAATACTATTGGTGTAAGTTTAAACCATTATAAGGAATTAGAACATCCAATAGGAGCTGCATGTGGAAATCAAAAGGCAGAGGCAATTATTGCAATTAGCAAATTAAATAAAAACCTGGTCTTGGTCATAGACGAGGGATTGGCAAAAGAAATTTTTAAAAAAATTTAAGTTTTAGAAAATTTAAGGAGGATTAACATGACTGTAAAAGTTGCTATTAACGGTTTTGGAAGAATTGGAAGAAATGCATTTAAAATTGCTATGGAGAGAGCAGACAAGAAATTTGAGGTAGTTGCTATAAACGATTTAACTGATGCTAAGACATTAGCTCACTTATTAAAGTATGACAGTTGTTTTGGAAAGTTTGATTCAAGTGTAGAAGTTAAAGAAGGAGCTATCGTAGTAGATGGTAAAGAAATTAAGATCTTCGCTGAAAGAGATCCTGAAAACTTACCTTGGGGAGAACTAGGAATAGACATCGTAGTTGAATCTACTGGATTCTTCAGAGAAAAAGCTAAAGCTGAAAAGCACATTAAAGCTGGAGCTAAGAAAGTAATCATTTCTGCACCTGCTAAGAACGAAGATGTTACTGTAGTATTAGGAGTTAACGAAGGAGACTACAATCCTGAGACAGATCACGTTATCTCAAATGCATCTTGTACTACTAACTGCTTAGCACCATTTGCTAAAATAATAGATGAAAACTTTGGAATCAAAACTGGATTAATGACTACAGTTCATGCTTATACTAATGATCAAAATACATTAGATGCACCGCATGCTGACTTAAGAAGAGCAAGAGCTGCTGCTGAGTCTATTATCCCAACAACTACTGGAGCTGCTGCAGCAGTTGCATTAGTATTACCTCAATTAAAGGGTAAATTAAACGGAATGGCTATGAGAGTTCCAACTCCTACAGTTTCTGTTGTAGATTTAGTAGTTGAATTAGAAAAAGAAACTACTGCTGAAGAAATTAACGCTAAGTTAAAGGCAGCTGCTGAAGGTCCATTAAAGGGAATCTTAGGATTCAGCGAAGAGCCTTTAGTATCTATTGACTATAGAAAAGATTCAAGATCTTCAATCGTAGATGGATTATCAACTATGGTTATGGAAGGAAAACTTGCTAAAATCGTATCTTGGTATGACAATGAGTGGGGATACTCTACAAGAGTAGTAGACTTAATCAGCTACCTAATCGAAAGAGGTCTTTAAGAAATATAAGGAGTCCAATTCCTAGGTTGAATTGGACTCTATATAATATAGATTTATTAATTGTAAACTACTTTTATACAAATTGATTTTAGAAAAATATATGGAATTGGTGACTGATTACAGATGGCAAAAAGAAATTTAGAATATGCTATTTACCATAATTAGTCACGAAAGTTGTTGATTTACATCCAAAATATAGTATACAATTAAGTGTGTAGAGCTAGTTTTAATGCTAAATCTATAGCTTCAAATATATTACATAGAGGTGAACGAATTGCTAAAAAAAACTATAGAAGATATCCAAGTTAATGGTAAAAAAGTTTTAGTAAGATGTGATTTTAATGTACCTATGGACGAAAACAAGAATATCACTGATGATATTAGAATTAAAGGTGCATTACCAACTATTAAATACTTAGTTGAAAATAAGGCTAAGGTTATTTTAATGTCTCACTTAGGTAGACCAAAGGGAGAACCTAAAAAGGAATTCAGTCTTGAGCCAGTGGCTATGAGATTAGCTGAATTATTAGGTCAAGAAGTAACTTTTGCTTCTGATGATGTGGTAGTTGGAGAAAGTGCTAAGAAAGCAACTTCTGAAATGAAAGAGGGCGACGTTGTATTACTTGAAAATGTTCGTTTCAGAAAGGACACTAAGAATGACCCTGAGTATGCTAAAGAATTAGCATCTCTAGCTGACGTGTTTGTAAATGATGCATTCGGAACTGCACATAGAGCTCACTCTTCTACAGCAGGAGTAGCTGACTATTTACCAGCTGTAGCAGGATACCTAATAGAAAAAGAAGTAAAGATTATGGGAGATGCACTATCTACTCCACAAAGACCTTTCGTTTCTATCTTAGGTGGAGCTAAGGTAAGTGATAAAATAGGAGTAATCCAAAACTTAATTGAAAAGGTAGATGCATTAATCATCGGTGGAGGAATGGCATTTACTTTCTTAAAGGCTAAAGGATATGAAGTAGGAACTTCATTACTTGAAGCTGATAAAATAGATTTAGCTAAAGAATTAATGGCTAAGGCTGAAGAAAAGGGAGTAAAGATGTTACTACCTGTAGACGTAGTTGTGGCTAAAGAATTCAAAGCTGATGCTGAGCATAAGACAGTTGCAGATGACAATATGCCAACAGATATGATGGGATTAGATGTTGGACCTGAGTCAGTAGCTTTATTCTCAGATGCAATTAAGAATGCTAAGACTGTTGTATGGAACGGACCAATGGGAGTATTTGAAATGCCTGCATTTGCAGTAGGAACTAAAGATGTGGCAAAGGCTGTTGCAGAATGCGCGGGAACTACTATTATAGGTGGTGGAGATAGTGCTGCTGCAGTTGAACAATTAGGATATGCTGATAAGATGACACATATATCAACTGGTGGTGGAGCATCTTTAGAATTCTTAGAAGGAAAAGAACTTCCAGGAATTGCAGCACTTGAAGATAAGTAAGACTACATAAGTTTGCAGGAGGGGAAAATGATGAGAAAACCAATAATAGCTGGAAACTGGAAAATGCACAAGACTATTGGTGAAGCAGTAGATTTTGTAAATGGTATTAAAGACCAAGTTAAGGATTCTACAGTAGATGTGGTAATTTGTGCACCAGCTCTTTTATTACCAGCATTAAAGGAAGCTACAAAGGGAACTAATATTAATGTGGCTGCACAAAATATGCACTGGGAAGAAAAGGGTGCATTTACTGGTGAAATATCTCCAATAATGTTAAAAGACTTAGGAGTTGAGTACTGCGTACTTGGACACTCTGAAAGAAGACAATACTTTAATGAAACAGATGAAACTGTAAACAAAAAAGTATTATCTGCTTTATCTCATGGAATTTTACCAATCATGTGTATTGGAGAAACTCTAGAAGATAGAGAAGAAGGAAAAACTAATGATGTAGTTAATGCACAAGTAATCGCAGGTCTTGAAAATGTATCTGCTGATGACATTGAAAAGGTAGTATTAGCTTATGAGCCTATTTGGGCTATTGGAACAGGTAAAACTGCAACTCCAGAACAAGCTAACGAAGTTATTGCTGAAATTAGAAACACATTAGTTAAATTATATGGACAAGAAAAAGCAGACAAAGTAAGAATTCAGTATGGTGGAAGCGTGAAGCCTGCAAATGTATCTGAAATCATGTCTCAATCAGACATTGATGGTGCATTAGTAGGAGGAGCAAGCTTAAAGACTGATGATTTTGTAGCTTTAGTAAAATATTAATATTAACTTTATTACCGAAAGGAGACTTATAATATGTCAACTACTATAGTAGAAATATACGGAAGAGAAGTATTAGATTCAAGAGGTAACCCAACAGTAGAGGTAGAAGTATACTTAGAAGACGGAACTATGGGATCTGCTATCGTTCCATCTGGAGCTTCAACAGGAGCTTTCGAAGCTGTTGAATTAAGAGACGGAGACAAGGGTAGATTTTTAGGTAAAGGTGTAGAAAAGGCAGTAGATAACGTAAACGAAATTATCGCTGAAGAAATCGTAGGAATGGATGCTTTAGATCAAATCGGAATCGACATGACTATGATCGAATTAGATGGAACTAAGAACAAAGGTAAATTAGGAGCTAACGCAATCCTAGGAGTTTCTATGGCAGTAGCTAAGGCTGCAGCTAGATCTTTAGAAATGCCTTTATTCCAATACTTAGGAGGAGTAAACGCTAAGACTTTACCAACTCCAATGATGAACATCTTAAATGGTGGAGAGCATGCTGATAACAACGTTGATATCCAAGAATTCATGGTTATGCCAGTGGGAGCTGAAACATTTAAAGAAGCATTAAGAATGGGTGCTGAAGTATTCCATAACTTAAAGACTGTACTTAAGTCTAAGGGACTTAACACTGCTGTAGGTGACGAAGGTGGATTCGCTCCAAACTTAACTTCAAATGCAGCAGCATTAGAGGTAATCATTGAAGCTATTAAAAAAGCTGGATATGAGCCAGGAAAAGACATAATGCTTGCACTTGACGTAGCTGCTACTGAATTATACAACAAAGAAAAGGGTGTATATGAGTTAAAAGGAGAAGGTGTAGTTAGAACTTCTGAAGAAATGGTTGAATTCTATGCTGACTTAGTAGAAAGATTCCCTATCATATCTATTGAAGATGGATTAGATGAAGAAGATTGGGATGGATGGAAGTTAATGACTGATAAGTTAGGAAAGAAGATCCAAATCGTTGGAGATGACTTATTCGTTACTAACACTGAAAGATTATCTAGAGGTATTGAAGCAAGAACTGCTAACTCTATCTTAATCAAGTTAAACCAAATCGGTTCAATTACAGAGACTTTAGATGCTATACAAATGGCTAACAGAGCTGGATATACTGCTGTAGTATCTCACAGATCTGGAGAAAGTGAAGACTCAACTATAGCTGATTTTGCTGTTGCAGTAAATGCAGGACAAATCAAGACTGGTGCTCCATCAAGAACTGATAGAGTTGCTAAGTACAACCAATTATTAAGAATTGAAGACTTATTAGATGCTACTTCTAAGTACGCTGGAAGAGATGCATTCTTTAACTTAAGATAATTAGTATAACTTTTACAGATTTTAGTAATAATAAAAGGGTAATGGAAGTTACCCTTTTATTTTTTTACAAAATAAAATTAGATGGTACGTTAATGGAAAAATATCTATAAATTCCTAAAAATAGGAACAAATGCAGAAAAACAAAGGGTTCTATAAACATAGAATAATGTTGATTTTACTAAGTTCCTGTGTTAAAATAGGTATGTTGATGATGCGAGGGGGTGTAATACTAATGAAGACTTTCTTTATGGTTATCCAGGTATTGGCAAGTTTAGTGCTTATAGCTAGTATCTTATTACAATCTGGAAAAAGCGCAGGTTTATCAGGTTCTATAACTGGTGGAGCTGAGCAATTAATGGGAAAGAAAAGAGGACGAGGACTAGAAGATACTTTAAGTAAAATTACTTCTATCGGTGCTTGTGCTTTTATAATTACATCTATAGTATTAGTTTACTTGCAAAAGTAGATCAAACAATTGACGTATATTGAGGGAGGTAAATAACAAATGAATATGGTTGTTATTGCACCATTAGTTGGTGTAGTGGCTTTAATTTTTGCGTTTATGTTAACGTCAAGAATTAATAGCGTTGATGTAGGGACAGACAGAATGAAAGAAATCTCTACATACATACAGGAAGGTTCTATGGCTTTCTTAACAAGAGAGTACAAAACATTAGTAATCTTCGCTGGAGTTTTAGCTGTAGTGTTAGCATTTGGAATCAATATGTTAACTGCAGTATGTTTCTTAATAGGAGCAACATTCTCTGCTTTAGCAGGATTTGCAGGAATGAAGGTTGCTACTAAAGCAAACGTAAGAACTGCAAATGCAGCAAGAGAAAGTGGTATGAACAAGGCATTATCTGTAGCATTCAGTGGTGGTGCTGTAATGGGTATGTCTGTTGTTGGTTTAGGATTACTAGGAATAGGAGCTTTATATTATACAATTGGAGATCCTGAAGTAATCACTGGATTTGGACTAGGAGCTTCTTCTATCGCATTATTTGCACGTGTTGGTGGAGGTATCTACACTAAGGCTGCAGACGTTGGAGCTGACTTAGTTGGTAAGGTAGAAGCAGGAATCCCTGAAGATGATCCAAGAAACCCTGCAGTTATCGCTGATAACGTTGGAGACAACGTTGGAGACGTGGCTGGTATGGGAGCTGACTTATTTGAGTCATATGTAGGTTCTATCATATCTGCAATCACATTAGGTTTAGTTGCAGTAGGACCAGAAGGAGCAGTTTTCCCATTAGCATTAGCAGCATTAGGAATTATAGCATCTATTATAGGTACTACTTTTGTTAAAGGTGGAGACGGAAACACTAACCCAGCTCATGCATTAGAAAGAGGAACTTACGTAAGTGGTGCTCTTGTAGTGGCTGGAACATTCTTCTTAAGTAACTCTTTAATCGGAGACTTAAGAGCATTTGCAGCAGTAGTTGCAGGATTAATTGCTGGTATTATAATTGGTAAGATTACAGAGGTTTACACTTCTGGAGATTATGCATCAGTTAAGAAGATTGCTTCGCAATCTGAAACAGGATCAGCTACAACTATTATTAGTGGTTTAGCAGTAGGTATGTACTCAACTGCATGGCCAGTATTAGTTATCTCAGTTGGTATTTTAGTAGCATTTAAATTCTTTGGATTATACGGTATTGCATTAGCAGCAGTAGGTATGTTATCAACAGCTGGTATTACGGTTGCAGTTGATGCTTATGGACCTATCGCTGATAACGCTGGTGGTATTGCAGAAATGTCAGAACTACCAGGTGAAGTAAGAGAAATTACTGACAAGCTAGATGCAGTAGGAAACACTACAGCTGCTATGGGTAAAGGATTCGCTATCGGATCTGCTGCTTTAACTGCACTTGCATTATTTGCATCTTACTCACAAGCTGTTAACTTAGAAATGATCGATATATTACAACCAACAGTTGTTGTTGGATTATTAATTGGTGGTATGTTACCATTCTTATTCTCTGCTATGACTATGGAATCAGTTGGTAAGGCTGCATTCGAAATGATCGAAGAGGTAAGAAGACAATTTAGAGAAATCCCAGGAGTTATGGAAGGTAAAGCTACTCCAGATTACGCTAGATGCGTAGACATCAGTACTGGATCTGCTTTAAAAGAAATGATGGTTCCAGGAGTTATGGCAGTACTTGCACCAATTGTTACAGGTATTATATTAGGACCTGAAGCATTAGGTGGATTATTAGCTGGAGCTCTAGCATCAGGAGTATTACTTGCTATCATGATGGCAAACGCTGGTGGAGCTTGGGATAACGCTAAGAAGTACATTGAAGAAGGACACCACGGTGGAAAAGGAAGCGACGCTCACAAGGCTGCTGTAGTTGGAGATACTGTTGGAGATCCATTCAAAGATACATCAGGACCATCTATCAACATCTTAATCAAGCTTATGACTATCGTATCATTAGTATTCGCACCATTATTCATGAAGTTTGGTGGATTAATTACGTTTTAATTAAACTATTAAGAGAGTGTATTTTATACACTCTCTTTTTTAATGCATATATTCATTTCCTGGGAAACATTGATTAGCAATATAAGGTATAATTTCCAAAAAGATGTACATAATATAATATTCTTTAAAAGAAGTGTGATATAATACTAATGTTATTCTGAAAAAATAGGAACAATAAATTATGTTTCTTTACAATATAGAAGGTGATTAAGATGGAATTTAATATGAAAAATGTCATAATTTTATATTTATTGTCCATAAATATTTTGGCATTTTTAATAATGGGTATAGATAAACATAAGGCAAAGAAAAATAAATGGAGGATACAAGAAAAAACATTATTTATATATAGTCTAATTGGAGGGGTATATGGTATCTTTTTGGGAATGAAAATTTTTCATCACAAAACGAGAAAGAAAAAATTTAGTATAGGAATTCCTTTTATTTTAATAATTAATGTTCTTTGCATAATTTACCTTATTAAGATTTCGTAGATGATACCTAAAAAGAAGATTAACTGGAAAAAATAAAATACATATACTATTATTAGATAGTTGCAGGAAATGGAGTGAATAAATTGATTACTAAATCAGATATTATAGAAAAAATGAGAGAAGATGATTATTCAGCAAAGTCGGAACACGAATTAGTAGAAATATTTAATATAGGAAATGAAGACGTTGGACACTTTTTTACTATGCTTGATGAAATGAAGGCAAAGGGTCAAATAATCAAAGTTAAAAAGAATAAATATACGATTCCAGAGAAGAAAAATCTATTAGTCGGAAAAATTCAAATGGGAAATCGTGGATTCGGATTCTTAGTATTAGAAAATAGGGATGACGCATTCATATCTGCTGATGACATGAATGGGGCCATGAATAATGACCTAGTACTGTGTAGACCTATTAAGAAGAAAAAGGAAGGTAAGAGAGAAGAAGCGGAAGTTTTAGAAATATTAGAAAGGGCTAACACGGAAATAGTAGGTATATTTGAAAGTAGTAAAAACTTTGGTTTTGTAGTTCCAGATGATAAAAGGATTAGAAAGGATATCTATATTCCAAAGGGACTTACTAACGGTGCTAAAGATGGAGATAAGGTAGTTATAGAAATTACTAGATGGCCTGGAGAAAGAAGAAATCCAGAAGGAAGAGTAACGGAGATATTAGGTCATAAGGATGATGTGGGAACAGATATAGTATCTGTTATAAGGCAGTTTAAATTACCACAAGAATTCCCTAAGAACGTATTAGAGGAAGCAGATAAAGTTCCTCAAGAAGTAAGTGAAGAGCATATTAAGGGAAGACGTGACCTAAGAAATGAAAAGATAATAACTATAGATGGAGCAGATGCAAAGGATTTAGATGATGCCGTATGCGTAAAGAAATTAGATAATGGTAACTACTTACTTGGAGTTCATATAGCAGATGTTACCCATTATGTAACAGAACATACCAAAATGAATAAGGAAGCTCTAAAAAGAGGTACTAGTGTGTACTTAGTAGATAGGGTTATACCTATGCTTCCTAAGAGATTATCTAATGGTATTTGTAGTTTAAATCCAAAGGTTAATAGATTAACTCTATCTGTTAATATGGAAATAAACAAGGATGGTAAAGTAGTAAATCATGAAGTATATGAAAGTGTAATTAAAACTTGTGAAAGAATGACTTACACAGACGTATCAGATATATTAGAGCATGAAGATGCAGAACTTATGAAAAAATATGATTATCTATTAGATGATTTTAAAAATATGGAACAATTAGCCAAGATACTTAGACATAGACGTGATGTTAGAGGAAGTATAGATTTTGATTTTGATGAGTCTAAAATAATACTTGATGAAGCGGGTAAGCCTGTGGAAATTAGAAAGGCAGAAAGAAGAACAGCAAATAGAATCATAGAAGAATTCATGCTAGTATGTAATGAAACTGTGGCTGAGAACTTCTATTGGACAGAAACTCCATTTGTCTATAGAATCCATGAGGAGCCAGATTTAGAAAAGATTGAAAGCTTTAATAAATTTATTCATAACTTTGGATATCACCTAAAGGGGATTACTAATGAAATCCATCCTCGTTCTCTACAGGACTTACTTGGTAAGATAGATGGAAAGAAGGAAGAGAGAATTATAAATACTCTCATGTTAAGATCCCTTAAAAAGGCTAGATATGCTCATACCAATAGTGGACACTTTGGTTTAGCGGCAACAAACTATTGTCACTTCACATCTCCTATAAGAAGATATCCAGATTTAATGATACACAGAATCATTAAGGAATTCTTACATGGAAAGTTAGATTCTAAGAGAATTAAAGCATTAAAATCCATAGTTCAAGAAGTATCAGATATATCTTCAGAAAGGGAAAAAGTTGCAGTTGAAGCGGAAAGAGAAACGGATGATTTAAAGAAAGCAGAATATATGTTACAATTTATTGGTCAAGAGTTTGAAGGTATCATAAGTAGTGTAGTATCATTTGGTATGTTTATTGAATTAGAAAATACTGTGGAAGGTCTAATAAGAGTTGCCGAAATGGACGATGATTATTATGTATATGATGAAGACAATCTAGCTTTCATAGGTGAGAGAACTAAGAAAATCTATAGAATAGGTGACACGGTTAGAATAAAAGTTGATAAGGTAGATATAGAAAGACGTGAAGTTGATTTTAAATTACTGAAGGAAAAAAATAATAAATAAATAATCTAGTGGGAAATTTATTTCCCACTTTAAATATTACACAATAGATAAAGGAAAGAGGGAAATTAGTATGTACAAACTTGTAGTAAGTGACATGGATGGAACATTATTAAACTCTAATCATGAAGTAACAGAGGAAAACAAAGTAGCATTAAAAGAAGCAATAGATAAGAATGTACGTGTGGCCATAGCTACAGGTAGAATATATACATCAGCTAAGGTATATGGAAAAAACCTAGGATTACTAACTCCAATTATAGCTTGTAATGGAGCAATAGTTAGGGACATGGCAACGGATGAAATATTATACGAAAATCACCTGGAAAAGGAAGATGTATTAAAAGTAATAGAAGTAGCTAGAAAACATGGGGTATATTATCATTATTATACGGCTGATAAATTCTACACAGAAGAATTAGTATATAGTTCTCTTAAGTATTCTGAATGGAATGATGAGCAAAAGGAAGAAGACAGAATAGACATTATAATAGTAGAAGATGGTTATGAATGTGCTAAAAATCTAGAAGAGCATATTTATAAAGTTCAATTAATAAGTGAAGATAGTGAGCTTATGGAAAAGGTAAGAAAAGAATTAGATGACATGCCAACAGTAGAATGTTGTAAGTCATGGTACAACAACTTAGAAGTTATGAATAGGGGTGTATCTAAGGCAAGTGCCATTATGCAATTGGCTAAATTATATAATGTGGATAAGGAAGAAATTATTTGCTTTGGTGATAATGAAAATGATATTACTATGCTTAGATATGTAGGCAAAGGAGTTGCCATGGATAATGCAGATGATTATGTAAAAGAACATGCAGATTATATTACAAAATCAAATGATGAAAGTGGAGTAGCTCACGGAATACGAAAATTTGTTCTTAACTAATTTGACAAGGTGCAGAATTTATGTTATTATTAGATTCGATTACCAGTAGTGAAGTAGGTGTTTAAATGGGATCTGGAAAATTAGTAGCAAGTAATAAAAAAGCAAGACATGAGTATTTTATAGAAGAAACCTTTGAAGCAGGAATTGTTTTAAAGGGAACGGAAGTAAAATCCATAAGACTTGGAAAAATTAATTTAAAAGAAGCTTTCGCAAGGATTGAGAATGGTGAAGTATTCATATATGGAATGAATATAAGTCCTTATGAAAAGGGAAACATATACAATGTTGATCCTATGAGAACAAGAAAACTACTTTTAAACAAAAAAGAGATTACAAAACTTATTGGTTATACTGCTCAACATGGATTAACATTAGTTCCATTAAAAGCATATATAACTGCTAAGGGTTTAATAAAAATAGAAATTGGAGTAGCTAAAGGTAAAAAGCTACATGATAAGAGACAAGATATAGCTAAAAAGGATGCACAACGTCGAATACAAAAAGAACTAAGAAATAGACAAAAGTCTTATTAAAGACTTTTGTTCCCATACATGGGGGCGTACAGGTTTCGACGGGGGTCTGAATCTTATAGCAGCGAGTGGAGGTTTTTCCTTGGGGTCCGCCTTAAAAAACTGGGGATATAAATATAAACGCAAACGAAAATTACGCATTAGCAGCTTAATATAGTTGCTTGTTCACCCTAGAGACCCACGATCTAGGCTTGAACATCATTTAAGTGGGGAACTACTTTTAGGGGTTGCCTTGACCTATTAGTTGATTAACTGGGGCTGGTAGAGATAAAAGCCTGTCATTGGGCGCTTTGATCTACGAGATTTAAAACAATGACTGCACTCGGAGAAACTATTTTTGCAGGGCTTTCGGACGTGGGTTCGATTCAAAAAGAGTCGCCCTATGAAGTGATTCATAGGTGAAAATCTGGCTTTATCGGTGAAGGCTAAGGTATAAAGATATGCTAAGCTAATACCGAGGGGTATGTGAAGAAATTCAACAGCTCCTTATCGACTCATAGGCTGCTAAGTCATTAGATAAGCAGTACTAGGATGGAAGATACAAACTAAACTAAGCTTCCATAACACGCCGGAGGACTTCAATGAAGTTCATGATATAGTCAGTACTATAAGGAAACTTATGGAGCATATGTCCCACCGCCTCCACCAATAAATACAACCGTATTGGATTATCCAATACGGTTTTTTAGTGTTCAGAAATATAATTTATTTCATAGAATTCTTTTTTTTATTTTAATGCCTCATCTGAAGATCTCCCTTTTCTAGGAGTAAATGATTCATATTTATTAAGAATTAATTGTGCCCTTTTCCTTTTAGATTCAATTACTAAATAAGGTTCTATATATTTTATAAATTTAATAGCATTTCTATATTTAGCTATATAGGTATATGAGTTTTTATGATTGTTAGGATTATAATTTTTTGTTACTTACTATATTCCCTAAGTTAATTTTATTTGTTATTCATCGTAATAATAATTGGATAGGTTATACTTAATTAGACAAAACATGAGATACAAATATTACATACAGATAGGGGAAATGAATTTAGAAATAAGGCTATAGATAAACTATTAAGCACCTTTAAAATCCAGCGTTCACTGAGCAAAAATGGGTGTCCTTTTGATAATGCCTTATCAGAAGCTATATTTAAAGTAATAAAAACAGAATTTGTTTTCAATAGAATTTTTCACAGCTTTGAGCAATTGAAATATGAGGTATTTGACTATGTGAATTTGTATAATAAACACAAGTTACATGGGTCATTAGATTACCTAACCCCTGTAGAATAAAGATGTCCGATAAAAAAAGGGCCCTAAAAAGTGTTGATAATCCCATATGCCCTTCTTCTTAGTCAATAATAAGGCGTTGTAAAGCGTCTCGATTCATATCCTTACCACTAACTTGATCTTGATATAGTTCATCATATCCATATCCTTTTAATTGATTCAAATATCTTGACAAATTCTGAGAAGTTTAACTCGTCCTTGCGTAAGCTCTAATAGTCATTTATATTACCCCACCTTAAATATAATTTTGTATGTAATTTATACAACATATTCTGAGACAAGTCTACAGGGATAGTGCTCTAGCTTGATTTATCTAGGCATAGCAAAAGTATCTTTTGGGTGTACTGTATTGAGAAACATTGTTATTGAATTCTAAGAGTCAAATAGTTTTTTGTTCATATCTTTATATTAGAAAATTTTTATAATAATATTCTAATTCGATATAACATATGGAAAAATTACTTAATTATCAAATTGTAGAATCATAATTACTATGAAATTAACTTTATTAACTTCAACGTACAAAGCAGAAAAAACCATAGAATACTTATAATTTTTAACTTTGTATTAAATTTAATTAAAGTAATAATGAATAAATATTTTGAATAGTATTTAGTAATTATAGGCCTGTTTACCACTGAGGTATATCCTTTTTATTAATTAATACCTTTAAAAAGTTAATATTTATGTCAAAGAGGGAAGGGAGTAAAATGAATTTTGGATTGCATCAAACATTTTGTATGAGACAAGACTGGATTTATCAAGGTTTAAGAAATTTTAAAAAAAACAATAAATTATTCTTAGAAAATAATACAACTATTATGGATGAAACAGGATTAGGACCAAATAGTGTTAAATCTATTAAATTTTGGATGGAATCAACAGGCCTGATGAAAGAAGAAAAACATAGAGGAGTTAGTTATCACAAACTTACTGATTTTGGTGATTTAATATGGTCGCACGATAGACTATTAGATGAATATGGAACCCTATGGTTTATGCATTACAAGTTAACGGAAAATAGAGAGTTTGCTACAACATGGTATTGGTTTTTTAATAAATATAAAAAAACAATATTTTCAAAAGATATTTTTATTAAAGATTTGATACGGGATTTAAAGCTAAATGAGAGTAAATATACATTGCCTTTAAGAACATTAGAAGCTGAGTATTATTGCTTAGTTAAAACATATGTATCTGAAAACAACAGAATAAGTGATAACTTTTATTGTTCTTTATCAAAGTTAAATTTATTAAGTTTTATTCAGGGTAGTAGAGGAAGATTGAAGAAAGAAAGTTTAAAAAAAGAGATTTTACATCCTTTGGTTTTTCTAGCTATTCTAATAGAAAAGTATATTGATGGAAGTGAATGTAAATATATTCGTAGAATTGATTTGTCAAATCTGTCATACAATGTTAAAAATATTTTTAATATGGATAACCAAACAATAAACTACTATTTGGAATATCTAAAGGAATCAAATTATATAAACATTAGACAAAAAGAAAGTCGAAAATTAATAGAGTTATCTCATAATATAGATTCTATGGATATTCTTAAAAAGTATTACAATCAAATCAATTTATAGATGTTGGTAAACTTGCAGTTATTATAATGAATCTCTTAAAAAGTTACAAACGATAAAAAAGAAAAAATCTATATAAGGTCTCGTGTCTTTATTTACTTAAATAATAAGGTAGTAGTTTAAATTATAATAGCTAAGAGTAAGGGGGAGTACAAATTGATAATTTAAAACTTTCTCAAGTAATAAAAAAAATTTTTGAAGATAATGATCTTCCAGAAAACTTTTTCAAAGTTCATCCAAAGAATTGCTGGGGACCCGTAGAAATATATACCAACATTTACGAAATAACTTTTTCGTATAGCACTATACGTGGCAATGAAAAGAGCAAAAAAATTATTATTTCTTGTTACTACAAAAACATACGCTCTCATTTTATATATCTCGTTAATTTATATAATTTAATATTCCCTTATAGAAAATATATTAATCCTATAATAAAAGAGGTGAGAAATAAAGGAAGTATAATAACAATTGTTGATGAAAAATTCCTGAATAGATATTTAGAGTTTAGAAGTAGGACGAAAATAAAAAAAGACTCTTTTTTTTCGTTAAAAGAGAAACTGTGTAACTTATTTCAAAATGAGCTGCACTTAAGTAGGGAACTAAATAAGTTAGTAGAAGAACATTATAAAAGTTTTTGGGGTCCATTATTCATTGCAACTGAACTTGCTACATTAGATATATATTACACAACTATGAGAGGGAATAAAAAACAAAGAACTATATATTTTACTTGTTGGACTTGGGAAAAGCTAAGATTTGGTTATTTAGATGATACAATACGTAGAGTAATTGAAAATCATATAAAAAAACTTAATGATAGTACAGAAAATTTTTATAAAAAACATATAGACTTGAAGTGGAATTTAGGTAACTACAATAAAACATTAATAAGTTATATTTAGCAGTGTATAAGGGGGTGACAAACATATTACGTATGTTTTTAATAAATTGCTAAATGTAGACATTCTTAGCAACTTTAATTATAAAATAAGGTATTAGAAAATCAATACACTCACTATATTTAATTATATTAATCCTTTTCATTACAATTTGAAAAAGGTTGGTACAGGGAAGCTAATGTATGCCCATCAACGCTGACCGTTATTTGAATCAAACTATAAAATTATCATTGATTCAAGGGTAGACTACCGTAAAATATTTCACCCAGATTTTTATATCTTAGAAAAATATTCTCCTCAATCAGATGGCAAATAAATTTGATTGAGGTTAATATAGTGGGGAAGAGAAAATTTTCAGGCATAAGGCCTGTTTTTGAACAAGAAATAAAGTATCTTAAAGATAAACTAGGGATAGAAATACCTTCAAATAAATGCTTTATGGAGCGATTGCAAATTAAGGCATTTACAGGCAAAGAGAAAACAAAAATTTTATATAAAATAAAAGTTAATAGAGAAGAGATGAAGTTGGAAGTAAAAGAAAGTTGTAATTATGATGAAAGTAAGCTTTTAAATTGGGATGAAATTATTCAATTATATAGCGATAAACTATTAAATTTAGAGAAAGAAAGCATTAGTCTCATTACAAATAAGTTAAATCAATATTATGAACACCATCCACTAGTACTAACAAGTGGTGGTAAAGATAGTACTGTATTATTGCATCTAGTTCGCAGTGCAAACCCAAATATCAAAGCCATTTGTAATAACACTTCAAATGAGGCTGGAGAACACTATATACATTTGAAAAAAATTCCTAATCTTGAATGGATTCATCCTAAAGTAGCATTTCTAAAGTATTGCGAACAAGAGAATTTTATACCATCAGTATTTGGCAGAAATTGCTGTAGAGTATATAAGCATGAAACAACTATAGAAAAGTTAGAACAGGAGAAGAAGTATTTGTTTTTTATGGGTATGAGAAATGTAGAAGGACAAAAAAGAGCAGAATATATAGATGAACATAACGCAGATTACTATCCTGTAACATGGAAAGGTATATTACCAATACGAAAGTGGAATACACTAGATATATGGTTATATATACTAGATAAAAAATTAGAATTTAGTCAGATATATATAAAAGGCTATAGTCGTTGTGGTTGCTTAATATGTCCTTATCGTACACTTTATGAAGATATCTTAACAAGAGAGTATTTCTTAAAGCGTATAAAAAGATTTGAAAAGATACAAGAAAATAACTTTAAAACCAAAAAACGTTGGATATATTTAAATTGTACTTTACAAGAATTTATAGATTATGGATGGAAAGGCAGAAGAGTGAGGGAAGAACCCACTCAAGAAGTTATAGAAGAGTTTGCAGATTATATGGGAATTAAAGAAGAGATTGCAAAGAAATATTTCAATCAAGTTTGTAACTGTCAAAGAAATAAAGAAAAACAATTATTTTTAAAGGATTTTGAAGTAGCTTTAAATCTTAAGTATTTGGGTAGAAAAACGAATAAGCTTTTATGTATAAACTGCCTAGCTGAATATCTTGCTCAATCAGAAATTGAAGATATTAAAAGAAGAAATAAAAGGCATAAAACAAAAGTAAAAAATGCTATTGGGAATAAGAAAAAAGAACTAGAAAAGAATATAGAACAATTTAAAAGTCAAGGTTGTCAACTATTCTAGCATGAATTTAATTTAGAAGTTTAAATCTTAAAATAAGTACAATTCTAAAATTTATAGATAGAAAATTATCAAAAACCGAGTAATTTATAGGCATATGCCAACAAGTTACTCGGTTTTTGTTTTTGATAATTTGAAAGATTTTATGGATTAATTATTTATCAAATATAAAAATCATTATTTTTACGAATATAAAAGTTAAACGAGAAAAAAATAATAATAAAATGTTCAATATATTTTCAACTAATGAAAAACTTTGAATTACAAAGGAGTAAACACAAAATGAATAGTGAGCTAACATTAGAAAAATATAAAAAAGCAATTTCTAGAAATCAAAATTCATATAAATTTGCTTTAGGGTTAGCACTTATACAAACAATTAATAATAATAGAAGAGTTTACTATGAAGAAATAATAAGAAAGGTAGCAGATATTTATTTTAAGCACCATTTTATATACAAGATTAATGAGTCGAATAACCCCAATCAGGTTCCTATAGTTATAACTATATTAGAAGAATATTTAAAAAATGTATATGGGAACATTAGCAATATAAAAAAGCTGTCTAAAGAAGATTTAAATGCTTTGTCAGTATATTTGATTAACCCTAAAAAAATTACAAATATAATTAATAGCCCATTAGTTGCTACAAAATTAACAACCAATAAAGGTTTTTTCTATTATACATTACCATGCTGGCAAAAGGCAGAGAAAATAAAAGGAAAGAGTTATTATGATTATTCTAATAGTGGTGAGAATGATTTCTTTTTATATGATTCAAATAAAAAAGTATTACTAATAAAGGAAGATTTCATAAATCTAATAAATACTAGAAAAGAATTGCTAACTGATATTACTGTAGGGCAATGGGTTAAATTTACAGAAAAATTCAACTTAATTCCAAGATTATATCAAAAAATTAGTCTTGATAAACCTAATAGAACTACAAGTAAGTTTAATGATATATTTGATAATTTAGCAGTGTTAGAAGGAGATGCATGTATCATTTGTAACAAGAAAATATATAAAGATAAGACTTTAGACCATTTAATTCCTTTTTCATATATTTTTTCTTGTGAATTATGGAATCTAGCAAGAGCACATAGAACATGTAATAGTAGTAAAAATGATAAAATTGGTAGTCAAGAAATGATTGATAAATTGGTAAGAAGAAATATAAGATTATGGAAATTAGAGGACGAAATTCCTAGTAAGTATAAAAACATTTATTTGAATCATTTTAAGAGTAATTTTATATCAATTAATGATATGGTGCAAAAAATTTATAAGGCAGTATTAGAATGTAAAAGCGCAGGATTCGAACAGATGAAAGATAGAGAAAGCAAAAGACAAAAGCATGAAGTGGAAGATATTAATATCATATCAAGTATACCTGATTTTACAGAAGTATTTACTAATGGAAGTTTGGATAATAATAAAATAATTTATTAAACTATTAAACCTTTCATATAGTTTAATTTTAGAAATTGTGGTTTCGATACAATACGCTCCACCTCCGCCAATAAATATAACCGTATTGGATTATCCAATACGGTTTTTTGATGTTTAAAAATATAATTTATTTGGGCTGTATGTCAAATGTTGGGGTGTCAGTATTTATCTAGATACTAGCACCATTATTTTTTGAGTTTAAAGAATATATATTGCCAAGATGAACTGTCCCTACGGATAAAAAACATAGAGAATTCAGAAAAAACGGATATTCTTCACAAGTACTGAATATATCTATAACATAAAAGTTTACACAGTAGACACATGTTCACATAATGAACAAAAAAGGAGAGGAATATGATAAATGATAAAATATCTTCAATTAATAAAGCCATAAATATTCTAAAAAGGTTGGCAGAAGAACCCTTTGAAATGACAGTTTTAAATTTAAGTAATGAACTGCAAATAAATAGAAGTACAGTACATCGGATAATAAATATTTTAAAAGATGAATCCTTAGTTTTACAAAATCCTTATAATAAAAAATATTGTTTAGGACCTACTGCATATCATATTGGAGCTTCATATGTTAATAATTATGACCAAATAAGATATATGATTAATGATATTGCATTAGATATAAATCAATCTGTTGGCTTTGTTAAATTAGAAGGTGAAAAAATTATAAATATTTATGAAGTAGAGACTTATCAACCAATAAGAATGGGATATAGGCAAGGACAATACTATCCAATTCATTGTGGAGCATACGGAAAGTGTACAATGGCTTTTTATGAGCCTAAAGAAAGATTAGAAAAGATAGTGTATTCTACAGAATTAGTAAAAAACACACCAAATACAATTACAGATCCAGAAAAGTTACTTAAGGAGTATGAAAAAATTCGTAAAGATGGGTATGCAATTAGTGATGAAGAAAATGTAATAGGACTTATTGGAATAGGAGCACCAGTGTTTAATTTTAATGGTAAGATTATTGGAACTATAGCATCAGCTCTTATTAAAAGTAGCACTACAAAAGAAGATATTGAAAAGGTTAAAATGACCATGATAAATGGAGCTAAAAGAATTAGCAAATTATTAGTTTAGAGGGGGGATGCTAAAAAAATTTGAGTTATCTAAAAAGGAGGGGATAAAATATTAAAGCCCTAGAACTTATCAGTAAAAAGGTCCTTCAAGTAGAACAGAAATCATTTAAATAATATAGTATTTTTAAGAAAATTAAATATTAATGAGGAGGTTTTTTTATGAGTGGAAAAGCTATGGACAAAAGAAAATTTAAAGTTCCCCATACCTACGTTATTTTATTTTCAGTTATTATTGTGATGGCATTATTAACATATGTGATACCTGCAGGAGAATTTGATAGGGTAAAAGATGAGGCTACAGGAAGAACTGTTGTAGATCCTGTTTCTTTCCATAGTGTAGACCAAAATCCAACTAAATTTTTTGATTTGTTCAAATCAGTACCTAATGGAATGAAAGCCGCTTCAGGTATAGTTTTCTTTATATTTATTGTTGGCGGTTCATTCCAAATAATTACGGGCACTGGCGCTGTGGAAGCGGGAATAGGAAAAATTGCAGTAGGACTTAAAGGTAAGGAAAAGATTATGATTCCAATATTTATAGGATTATTTGCAGTAGGTGGTGGAACATTTGGCATGGCCGAAGAGGTAATAGTCTTTGTTCCTATAGGAATAGCCCTTGCAAGAGCTTTAGGATATGATGCAATAACAGGAACGGCAATGATAACTTTAGGTGCAGCTGTAGGATTTACTTCTGGTTTTATGAATCCATTTACAGTAGGAGTGGCACAGGGAATATCTGAATTACCGTTATTCTCAGGTATAGGCTTTAGACTTGTAATACTAGGAGTCATGTTTATTATAACTACATGGTATGTTATAAGATATGCAAATAAAGTTAAAGGCGACCCTACAAAGAGTATAGTTAGGAGTCTTGAGATAGAAGAGAAAGATAAGGTTATAGATTTATCAAATATACCAAAGATGGAAAAAAGACATCATTTAGTATTATTAACTATTGTAGTTGGATTTGGATTTATAATATATGGAGTATTTGAGTTAGGTTGGTATATAACAGAAATAGGTTCTACATTCTTGGCTATGGGCATAATTGGTGGATTCTTAGGCAAATTAGGACCTAGTAGGATAGCTCAGGAATTTGTTGTAGGAGCTAAATCTATAGTATTTGGAGCATTAGTTGTTGGTATTGCAAGAGGTATATTAGTAGTAATGCAGGATGGTCTAATTATAGATTCGATTATTAATGGTTTAGCCTCAGGAATAAAGACATTACCAAAATCTATTGCGGTTATAGGAATGTATATAGTTCAAATCATAATAAACTTCTTCATACCATCAGGCAGTGGTCAGGCAGCAGCTACTATGCCAATAATGGCACCGTTAGCAGATGTAATAGAAGTAAATAGGCAAGTTGCAGTTACTGCTTATCAATTTGGTGATGGATTTACAAATTCTATAATACCAACATCAGCATCACTTATGGCAGTATTATCAATAGCTAAAATATCTTATGAAAAATGGGTTAAATTTTTATGGCCATTAATGTTAATTTGGATAGGTACAGGAGCCGCATTTTTAATTATTGCAAATGCAACTAATTATGGGCCTTTCTAGTTTATCTATTCTAAGGTAGGTTGAAAATTTTATAATTAAAATAATTAGACAGGGCTTAAGCCCTGTCTAAATTAAAATAAATAGGCTAAAGACTTTAAAGTGATAGATTTAGAGGAGGTGGTATTATGTACGACATAAAAATTATAAATGGAAAAATAATTGATTTTAATACAGAAGATCTTGTATTAAGTAATATAGGTATTAAAGATGGAAAAATTGTATCAATTGGTGATTGTGATGAAGAAGCAAATGTTGTGATAGATGCAAAAGGGAAAATTTTATCACCTGGATTTATTGATATACATATGCATGAGGAAGTTATTGGTCATAGTCCTGATGGTGATTCATATGACATAGCTAATAGAATGCTTCTTATGGGAGTTACTACAGCTGTAGGTGGAAATTGTGGAAACAACAGGCAGAATATAAATGAGTTTTTTGATTTTATAGATTATAACGGCTCTCCATTAAATTACTTGCTTTATGTTGGACATAATTTTCTTCGGAATAAAGTGGGCATAAAAGATAGATATAGAAATGCTTCAGTATCAGAAATAGAAGAAATGAAAAGATTGGTTAATGATGCAATAGAGAAAGGGGCTATAGGAATATCCTTTGGTTTAGAATATAGTCCAGGAGTTACATTTGAAGAGATAATAGAAGTTATTAATGGAGCAAAAGGTAAAAAGATGATTCTATCAGCCCATTATAGAGAAGATGGTGACAAATCCATAGAATCCATAAAAGAAATGATAGAAATATCAAAGAAAACAAAATTTCCTATGCAAATATCACACTTAGGAAGTTGTATTGATAGGGGTATGATGAAAGAATTTTTAAAAGTAATAAAAAAAGCAATTGATGAAGGGGTAGATGTTCAAGCTGATTGTTACCCATATGATGCTTTTAGCACTTTTATAGGTTCAGCAGTATTTGATGAGGGATGTTTTGAAAAATGGAACAAATCATATGATAGTATTTTATTAACTGAAGAGCCTTATAGAGGGAAAGTATGCAATGAAGAGTTATTTCATAAAGTTAGAAAAGAACATCCAAACATGATAGTAGTAGCGTTTGTCATGAATGAGGATGAAGTTATAGAAGCTATTAAAGCTCCATTTGTGTTAGTTGCAAGTGATGGACTTTATACTAAAGGACAAGGTCATCCTAGAGGTGCAGGAACATTTCCTAGAGTATTAGGAAGATATGTGAGAGAAAAAGAAGAACTAAACTTAATAGAGGCTATTAAAAAAATGACATTACTACCAGCTAAAAGACTTGGTCTTAATAATAAAGGAAAAATTGGGATTGGGTTAGACGCTGATTTAGTAATACTAAATCCAGATACAATTATAGACAAAGCTACCTTTGAAAATCCTACAGAACCACCAAGCGGTATAGACTTTGTAATATTAAATGGTAAAATTACAGTTAAAAATAATATAATTATTGAAAATAGAGTAGGTAGAGTCATAAGAAGACAAGAACTTTCAAAATGGGGGAATTAACATGATAAATAGAGTAGATAATGTATTGGATGATATAAAAAAAGAATTAATAAACTTAAGTGATTTTATATTAGAAAATCCTGAACTAGGTTATGAAGAAGTGAAATCATGCAATGCTCATGTTCAATTATTAAAAAAGTATGGATTTAAAGTTGAAGAGGAGTATATGAATATAAAAACTGCATTTAAAGGTACTTTTAATAGTGGGAAAGAAGGACCTACTATAGCTTATTTAGCAGAATATGATGCATTGCCTGGTATAGGCCATGGATGTGGCCATAATATTTTAGGGGCTACTAGTACAGGAGCAGGAATAGTACTTAGTAAGCTAATAAATGACCTAGGTGGTAAAGTTATAGTCTATGGAACTCCAGCTGAGGAAACTAGTGGAGCAAAAGTACATATGGTCAATAATGGTTCCTTTGATGATGTAGATATAGCAATGATGGCACATCCTGGAGATAAGCACTACAAAAGTGGGAAATCATTAGCTATGGAAGCAATACAATTTACCTTTAGAGGAAAATCAGCTCATGCTGCAGCTTGTCCAGAACAAGGAATAAATGCACTAGATGGAGTCATAAATACATTTAATAATATAAATGGATTAAGAGAGCATGTAAAATCTGATTCTAGGATACATGGAGTTGTAATTGAAGGAGGAAAAGCTGCTAATATAGTACCAGATTTAGCAATAGCCCAGTTTTATGTAAGAGCAACATCTAAAAAGTATCTAAAGGAACTTGTTGAAAAAGTTAAAAATTGTGCTAGAGGAGCATCCCTTGCAGCAGGGACACAATTAGATATATCTAATTATGAAGTATCATATGATAATTTAGTGACTAATAAAATACTTTCAAATATGTATACTAAAAAGCTTAATGAAGTTGGAGTAGAAAATGTATATGACCCTAGAGAAAGTTATGGCTCGTTAGATGCAGGGAATGTAAGTCAAGTATGCCCAACAATTCATCCATATTTTAGTATAAGTGATGAAAATATTGTAGCTCATACTAAGGAATTTGCAGAAGCTACAAATAAACCTAAAGCATATGAAGGAATGCTAAAAACTATAAAAGCACTAGTTCTAACTGCAGTAGAGATTATAAGTGATGATAAATTATTAAATGAGATTAAAGAAGAGTTTATAAACACTGAAAAATAGATATGTTGTAGGGTGTAAGTTAGGGACAGTTAATCGTGGTAAATGAATAGTGAAGATATCCTATTAAAAGTTAAATAAATGAGATGCTATAAACAGCTATCTCATTTTATTTTTTTGTAAATAAGACATGTTAGGGAGAAGATGAACGGTCCTTTCCTTCACAAGATTTTGTAGTAGGAAATTTAAACAAAGAATAAAAAATAGTTATAATCATAAAAGTATAGTAATATATAAATGATACACTTGAAATGTTATAATATGGAAGAATGGATTTTTGAAGGAATAATAGTAGAGCAATTATTAAGATAATTTAAAAATATGACCCAGAGTTATGATAAGGATGAGGCATATGGATGAAGAAACGTTATGTAATAGTTATAGGATTAATATGCATGATGCTGAACATTTAGCAGTATGATCTATCTATTTGTATATGGATTATATTCATTTGTTTCATTAATAATTTAATAAAAAATTGAAAATTCGGAGGAAATATATGGACATAAAACAAGTGAAGGGAAATACATTTTGTATTGATACTGGAATGACATACATCCCTTTTTATAAGATTAATGATAAAGAAATTATTATGTTGGATTCAGGGTGGGCAGAAGGAGAGCGAGAAGGAATAGATGAGCTTTTGGAAAAAAACAACTTTAAGGTAGTTGGTATAGTATGCAGTCATGCCCATATAGACCACATAGGAAATACTGCATATTTTAAGAAAAAATATAATTGTATTGTTGCTATGTCAGCCTATGAGGCTCTTATTTGCAGCTCGACTGTCAATCTAAAGGTTTATTATAATAGACAGACATTATCTGATGTAACAGATCATTTTGGACATATGGTTTGCAAAACAGATATTATGATTTTGGATAACCAAGATAGTATAGATGTGTGCCATGTTAAATTTAAAATTCTTCATACACCTGGACATAGTCCTGGGCATATATGCATTATCACTCCCGATGATGTTGCTTATGTAGGAGATGCCCTCATAAGCTATGGAGTCATGAAAGGGGCAAAAATGCCCTACGCATTTATACTTAAAGAAGATTTGAAAAGCAAAAAAAAGCTTTATGACTTAAGATGTAGCAAGTATGTAGTGGCACACAAGGGCATATATAATGATATTACAAAACTGATAACTGATAATATAGATTTCTATAAGAATAGAGCGGCAAGGGTATATGATGTGATAGATGGGACTATGACAATGGAAGATATTATGAAGGCTGTTATTAAAAATTGGAATATCAGTGTAAAAAGCATATATAAATATGCCATAATGGAAAAAATGTTAAGGTCCTATGTTGAATATTTAAATGAAACAAGAATGATAGAGTTAATTATGGAGGACGGATTTCTTAAATATACAAAGGGTAGTCCCAACTAGTGGATAAAATTAAAATAATAAGTAAATTAAAAGATATATAGCTTTAGTGAAAGGGGAATCTTTATGTATGAGGAGAAGTTTTTGAATCGGTGGAGTAAGATAAGAAAATATGGAATAGTTATGTATATGTTACTAATTGGCCTTTGTGGAGGTACTGGAGGATTTGTATTTACTGGAGGTACTCAGTTTTTTACAACAGGATATATAGGAACAGGTATATGGGGTGCTACTATAGGAGGATTCATTGGAGGCACTATAGGTGCATATATAGATTGGAAGAAAAAAGAAAGAAAATATGAGGATTTAATAAATCAGAGCAAATTATAGCATATGACCTATATACTACTTAAAAACTGTGATTGAAACATGAAAAAGAGTTTAAAGGGTGAATAGAACTAAAGGGGATTATGTTGTGTGTAAAATTTAATTAATATTAAAGAAGTGAGCTTAAATAATAGGCTCATTTTGTTTTTATAACATATGTTGAAATGGGAAGGCTAGAATAAATAAGAAATATAAGAGTATTTGTTGCTTATTCTGGCCTGATCTCTTTTACATAATCAATGATTAACTAATGAGGTCTAAATATGGTCCCATTCAAAATTATAGGGTGAAATATAGATATTCTTTTTCTTATCCATTGAAGCAAAGAAAATTTCTTTATAATCATTAAATCCTTCTTTCTGAATTAATTCTAGGGTCTCTTCTTTGCTTATACCAATAACTCCTAAATTTCTATCTTGTAATTTACCCTCGAGAATAATTGTATAACTAAGATTAACATCTTCCATGCTATGGGTTATATCTTCATTAGATAAGGTCTGAACAGAATTCTTACGTAATATAGAAATTTCTCCATTTGGTTCTAAAATAGCATATCTCACTTCACTTATATTAAAAATGTCCTTTTGCCTTAAAAGCATTAGAACTTCATCTATAGTGTATTTAACACTTTTTATATTCTTATAAATCATTTTTCCATCTTGAACTAAAATTATGGGAGGGAAGGTGGTTAATCTTCTAAAGGTAATTGATTTTAAGTGCATTATGTTTAGAAACTTTTGAAGTAAGTAGGTCATGACAATGGCAAAAGTGATATGAAAATGATGAACTTTTGGCTCTGCAATATCAGCCCCAGTAATGGCACCTATAACAATAATAGTGAGAAAATCAAATACTGGTAGTTGGTCAAGGGTACGTCTTCCAGAGATAATGAGTGTTGATATTAATAAAATAAGCATAATAGTTACAACTCTAAATGCGATTGTAAAATATATAGTCATTTTTAAATACTCCTCTTTTTAGTATTATTTACTATTTTATGAATCTTATTTTTTGTAAGTATTCTAAAAAATAATCCTAATTATACAATCTATTAAGTTTTTAGTGTTTTTTAATTAGAGAAGTAATAAAAAGGAATGAACATAAAGAATAGTAGGAGAGAGCTATTTAAGGGAAAAATTGAAGGAATTTCACAAATTTTGTATAGAGATATAGTAATATATACAATCTGGGAAAGTTAATTCTGGCCTATGAATAAGAATTTGAGTTTTACAAAGAATACCCTCCTAATAAAAGATAGTAGGGTATTTTTTTATTTATTATATTAGTTAGTACTATTTGTAACATTCATGTAACCTAGGACGGTTATACTGTTTTCAATAGATTATTCAATATGGAGGATTAGAGATGAAATATAAAAATTTAATTAGTTGCATCCTTATACTTACACTCCTAACAGGATGCGGTTCTACAGCAATAAGTAATAACAAAGATGTTCATGGGCAAAAGGATAAAAATATATTAAGAGTAGATAAGAGAAAAGAGGAGGCAACTAAGGTACTCGTAGAAGAAAATAAAATTTATTTAAGCAATAGTAGGATGTCAATTTGCATGGATGCAAAAAACTTAGAAGTTATTAATATTGATAATAATGAGAATAAGGTTAGTTTATCGGACCCAGTGGGCAACTATAACGTGAGCCAAATAAAAACTACTGAAGAAGGGGTTAAATTTCAAATCATAGATGAGGCTGTAGAAGTAAATGTTTCGCTAAAGGATAACAGACTAAACATCCATTTCTCTACAGGAAAAGAAATGAGCTTCACATGGCCAAGAGTACAATCAACAAAAGGCTTTGACTCATATATTATGCCACACTATGAAGGCAAGTATATACCGAAAAAGGATAAAATATTTAGAACGTTTTTCACCCAGCATGAGAGTTGGGATACACTGGAGTTCTTGTCTATGCCATTTGTAGGTATCAAGAATGAATTAAACACGTATACCTATATTATGGAAAATGGTTACAACAATGAAATTGTCTTTACAGATGATAATGAGAATCTAGGATTTAGTATTAATCATGAATTCACTAGTAATCACCATATAAAAGAGTTTTCATACGAAATTGTTGTTGATGAGAATGATTATATAAAGCCTGCAAAAGTATATAGAGAATACTTAATGGAAACAGATCAATTCGTATCCTTGGAGGAGAAAGGTAAGAAAGCTAAAGACTTAGATAAGCTTTATGGAGGGGTGCAGATTTATCTGTGGAGTAGTGGTGTTCTTGATACAAGGGATATTGGAAGATGGTTAGGTTTTGTAAAAGAAATTAATAATAGTAAGAATAGTATGTCTATATCAAAGCGATTATGGGAGTTGCTTCCAGAGGAATCGGAGACAAAGAATCTCATTTTTCAGTATAGCAATGATGGTTATGTAGATCAATATGGTAGGAAAACAATAATCAGAGATATTAATGGTATTTTAAAAAGAAAAGATTTCTATGAAGAATCAGTGTTTAAGAGCCAAGGAAAGAGTAAGGAGGTGGAGAGCCTTCTTAATAAAGGACTAATAAATTTAAGTGATACTGAGATTTATGAGTTGAATCTGCGTCTCTTCTATGAAGGGTTTGAAGAATATTTTCATGTTAAATTTGAAGATGTAGGTAATGGATTTTCAACAAAAATGCTAAATAAGCTGCAAGAATTGGGAATCAAAAAAGCATGGCTTAGTGGGGATAATATGGCTCAAAACTGGATGTTAAATGAGTCAGTAGCTAAGAAAGCAATTGATGCTGGTTACTTAATCGGTGCATATGATTCTTATCATAGTATGCATAAGCCAGGAATTGAAAAGTGGGATACTGCTAAATTTGATAAAAATCTGTGGGAAACAGGAGGGATAATGAGAAAAAATGGGAGCTATTTTGATGGATTCAAGCGTATAGGAAGAAAAGTCAGTCCACTAGCGGCCATGCCATATGTAAAAAATAGAATGGGAAAAATTATGGATAGTATAACAGTTAATTCTTGGTTCGTTGATTGTGACGCTGCAGGAGAATTATACGAAGATTATAATCCACTGCACCCTGCAAGCAAAGAAGATGATGCAAATGCAAGAAAAGAAAGACTTCAGTGGATGATTGATGAATATGGTTTGGTTGTGGGGTCAGAAGGAGGAAATTCTTATTTATCAGATACAATTCATTTCGCCCAAGGAATGATGGCACCTGTTATAGCATGGGGAGATGCAGATATGAGAAAGAATCGTGACTCAGAGTTTTATCTAGGAAACTATTGGCCAATGGAAGGACCACAGGTTTTTGTTAAGCAAGTACCATTGAAAGAGAAGTATGGTTACATTTATTATAAGCCTGAATTTAGATTACCCCTTTATCAAACAGTGTACCATGATTCAGTTATTACAACATCACATTGGGGAAGTGGAAGTTTGAAGTTTTCCAATCAGATTATTACCAATGCACTTACAGAACTGCTATATAATGTGCAACCATTATATAATCTGAATTTAGAAGAGCTTGAAAAACACGGAGAATTCATTTCAAAATACTATAGTGTATTTTCAAAGATCCATGAAATAACTGCTACTGAGCCATTAAGTGAATTTGAAATATTAACTGAAGATCGATTAGTACAGAAAACAAAGTTTGGTGATAAAGTAGAAGTAATAGCTAATTATAAATCAGAAGGCTTTGTACATGAAGGGCGTAAAATCCCTGGGGAAAGTGTGGAGATTTATATTATGAAAGACGAGACTAGACAGATTTATACACCATAATGAAATGAATAAATAGCCATGAACAACTATAAAATACACATGAAGGCATACTGCTATATTGCCTTCGTGTGTACTTGTATTGTATAATGCTATGTAAAAATAGTTAAGTTAGAAATGAGGAACACAATAATGAAGATATTAATTGCTGAGGATAATAGAGAATTATGCAGAGTATTAAAATCATATTTCATGAAAGAAGGATATACTGTTTTTACTGCATTTAATGGCAAGGAAGCATTAGATATCTTTTATAGTGAAGAGATAGACATAGTAATTTTGGACTGGATGATGCCAGTTTTAAATGGTATATCAGTATGTAAGGAAATTAAGTCTAATAGTGATGTGAAGGTGTTGATTTTGACAGCTAAAAGTCAGGCTGATGATGAATTGACAGCCCTTAATATAGGTGCAGATGAGTATGTGAGGAAACCATTTGATCCAAGAGTTCTTATTGCAAGAGTAAATAAACTACTTTCTACGAATGGCTGGTTAACAGTTAAAGATGTTAAATTGAATATGAAGAAGGGAAAAATATTTAGAGATGGTGAAGATATTAATGCTACAAATATGGAATTAAAGTTGTTACACATACTCCTCAGTAACAAGGGGTACATTGTATCGAGAGAACAATTATTAGATAAGGTATGGGGATATGACTATGAAGGAAGTCATAGAACATTAGATACACATATTAGAAGACTTAGGGAGAAAATTGGCAATGGGATTATTATTACTCATAGGGGAATGGGGTATAGCATAAATGCTGAGAAACAATAGATTAAGCTATAGACTTTTTATTATTGTATCACTTGTTATGAGCACTGTTTTTATATGTTCCTATTTAATCAATAATTATTTAGTAGAACGTTATTTAATTTATAAAAACCACTCTACTTTAAATAAAGTTTATGATGAAATTAAAGAATTAGACTTCAATAAATTGTCAGAAGAAAATGATAGTATGGAGAAGAAGTACGATGTGACCATTATATGGTTTGATTATCATGAAGACGAGAGCTATTTTAATGAAGAGGTTCGCTATCGATTAAATAAGGAAAAATTAACATTAAATCGGATCTGGTTAATTGAAAATACCATAAAGAAGCTAGGCAAGGGACAGAAAATTGATAGACTGTATGACCAAGGCGTATTAAAATCTAGAATACTAGTCAGGTTCTTCTTAAAAGAAGGAAAGGTAATTGTTATAGGAAAAACTATTCCTGATTCAAAAGATATTATACATGTGTTTAATGAAATAAATCTATTTGTTTGGAGTGGGACACTTATTATTTTAATCGCTTTCATATGGTGGTATATGAAAAGAGTTACAAAACCTATAGAGATGATTAAAGATAAATCTCAAGAGATAGCAAATCTAAAATTTTCCCATATAGAAGTAAAGACTGGTGATGAACTAGAGGAATTGGCAAATAGTATTAACACAATGAGTAACAATTTGGCTAACACATTAAAAGAATTAGACATGAAAAATGAACATTTAGAGAATTTGATTTCTGATATTTCTCATGAAATGAAAACTCCTTTGTCTTTGATTAACATTTATGCTCATGGGATGCAGGATGATTTAGATGATGGAACTTATGTTGAAGGTATTATTAGAGAGACAAACAAATTAGCTGACTTGATTAGTGAATTACTTAACTTATCAAAGCTGGAGCAAGAGAAACTATCTTATAGCCACTTTTATATGGAGGAAATAATCTCTAAAATTCTGGAGGAGTTTAAAGTTTTTACTAAGGAAAAAGGAGTATCTATAGAGGTTTATAATAGACAAGCGTGTGAAGTTTATGCAGATAAAGATAAGATTGAAACTGTCATGAGAAATGTTATTTTTAATGCTATAAAGTATACAACTAATAAAAAAGTGACAATTCTATTAGGGGAAAAAGATGATAGAATAGATATTCAAGTTTCAAATGGAGTGAATGAGGAATTTAAAGAGGAAGAACTAAGAAATATATTCAATCCTTTTTATGTTATGGATTCATCAAGAAATAAAGAGATTAGTGGAAATGGTCTTGGACTTGCTATAGTAAAATCCATTTTAGATAAACATAATGGACAATACCAAGTATACATTGAGGACAAAAAGTTTATTTTTCACATGCTTCTGTAATTAATAACTAGAAAATATAAACTTAGGTATAAATTTAAGATATGTTTTTCAAAGTGCAAAGAACAATTTAAATAAAAGCTTTTTGTTGTGTTTAAAATTTAATTAGTATTGAAGAAGTGAGCTTAAAAATAAGCTCATTTTGTTTTGCGTTGAAAAGATATATTGGAGAATAAGATGAACTGTACCAAATACTAGTATAAGGAAAGATGAAAACTATATATTTTTCATGAAATTTTTCTATATAGGGAAATTTAAAAATAACTTTATAAAAAACTCAATAAAATAATATTTTTTGAAACCTTTTGCATCTAAACTCTATCTAATAAGTGTAAGGGGGAAATTGAATAATGACAAACCAGCTGGAAGAAGAATTTATTAAAATGGTAAAAGAGAATAAAGAAGATTTTTACAAAGTGGCTTATAGCTATGTTAAAAATGAGCAACAAGCTTTAGATATAATAGGAGAAGCCACATACAAAGGCCTTAACTCTCTAAGTAAAATAAGAGAGAGAAAATATATGAAAACATGGTTCTATAGAATAATTATAAATGAAAGTATTGCCTCAAATAGAAAAAATAAAAACATAGTTTATGATACTAATATTTTAGAAAACATGACAGAAGATGAGATAGATAAGGATGAAATACTAGATCTTTACAATGCCATAGATGAGTTATCGGATAAATACAAAACTGTCATAATCCTAAAATATATGAAGCAAATGAAGACAAAAGAGATAGCTAATATGTTAAATATGAATATTAATACGGTAAAAGTTCAAGTTAAAAGAGGAGTTGATAAATTAAGATCAATTATGGGAGGTAAAGCGTAATGGATAAAAAGTTAAATGAACTTAATAAAATATATGAAAACATCCAGATACCTAAGAACTTGGATGACGTGATAGATAAAGCAATAAAAAGAAAAAAGGATAATAAGGTGATAAAAATGAAAAGATTTGATAAGAAAATATATAAAAGAGTAGGAACAATGGCTGCTTCCCTAGTAATAGTATTTGGTTTAACTGTAAATTCAAGTGCAGTTTTAGCACAAGAAATATACAAAATTCCTGTCATAGGAAATTTAGCTAAGATGGTTACCTTTAGAGAATATAATATAGATAATGAAACTTCTAAGGGAAATGTAAAAATACCAACAGTAAGTGATGTGGAAAACAAAGAAATCGAAAATCAAATAAATGAAACTATACAGAAAAAAGTAGATGAAATTGTAAAAGAACAGGCTATCTTAGATAAGGAATATAAGGAAGCTTACTTAGCAACAGGTGGAAAAGAAGAAGAATATAGAAAAGTAGAGATGACAGTAGATTACAAACTACACTATTCATCAGAGAATATAATATCTTTTGAAATATCAAAATATCAAACTTTAGCTCCTGCATATAATGAAGTTTATTTTTATAACACTGATTTAGAAACTGGAAAAGATATAACTATTAAAGACGTTTTAGGCGATAACTATGCTAAGATGATAAAAGAAAAAGTAGAAAAGCAAATGATAGATAGGGTAAAAGAGAATCCTGATTTAAAATATGATCTAGATTACTTTAAGGATATGGAAATTAAAGAGGATAGAAAGTTTTATGTACAAGAAAATGGAGAAATAGTAATATTCTTTGATAAGTATGAAGTAGCCTCTGGAGTTATGGGACCACAAAATTTCGTAGTAGGAAATTTAGAAAAAGAATAATAACATTGATATAGAAAAAATACTCTCGTGACATACGAGAGTATTTTTTTATTAATAATTTCATAAGTAGTATATAGTTTTTAATATATTGAGATTAAATGAATTTAGTTAAATTTATGATTGGGGTTACAACAACATGGCTTTTAATAAAAAATAAGAGGGTTATGTTTAAAATAATAGAATTTTTATTAAAAGACGAAAAGATAATATAGTTGACATTATAATAGGGGGGAATGGAAAGGTATGTATTCTAACAGAAGGCGTTCTCATGTTCATTTTATTCATCAATACAAGATGGATACTGATGAATATACGGGCACTAGAGTTGTCATATTTAGAAAAGCGTCAGGAAAAAAGGAGATTAAGGATATAGGTGATTTTAAAATACATAAATATAAAAATCCAAAGACTAAGAAGAATAAGGTATCTGGATGGTCAATAAAAACATGTGAACTAGAGGGAATAGTGAAAAAGGAAATGACAAACACAAGTATAGATGAAAAATATAAAATGTGTCATGTACTGTACGAATCTGCCGAAATGGAATTAGATGATTACTTAGAGGAAGTAATGGAGTTGGAATTATTAAATACAGATATAGTGGGAAAATAAATATAGTGGTATATACTATTATAGAAACTAAAACAATAAGATTAAGATAATTTTAAAATATGACATAGATTTATGATAGGCAGGAGAGGTATGCATGAAGAAAAGTTATGTAATAGCTATAGTATTAATGTGCATGATATTAATGGCAGGATGTTTCCCAAAAATGTTTACAGAAAAGGGAGATGCGAAATTCGGTGATCAACATTTTAAAACTGCTATTGCTCTTATAGAATTACATAAAGTTAGAAATAGTAATTATCCAGATGAGTTAAGGGATTTGGAATATCTAGGCGATTGGGATAAGATGATATTCAACACTGTTGAATATCATAAACTTGAAGAGGGGTATGAACTAAATCTAAAAGAAGGATGGATAGGGATGCCTGAAAGTTTAGAGTATCCAGAAGAATTTTGGAAAGGTCTTGGGTTAAAAAAATCAAACATGAAGTAGATATTAAATTAGGTTGTGGACAGTAGATAAATTGAAACATTTATTATACCTCTATCATATGGGAATTATATTAGAGAAGATAAATAGTATAAAGGGCTAGGCTTTTATAGTTTTGGGACATGTAATATAGAGAATGAGAGATTTTACAAAGGGGAATGTTATGAGCCAATATAAAAAAGTATATAGAGAGAATGATAATTTAAATTACTTATTATATTTACCTAAAGATTATAGTGATAACAAAGAATGGCCGCTTATTTTGTTTTTGCATGGAATGGGTGAGCGAGGGGATAATTTGAATCTAGTGAAAAAAGAGGGATTACCTAGGTTGCTAGAAACTAATAAGGAATTTCCTTTTGTCGTTGTGGCACCTCAATGTCCTGATGAATCTTATTGGACTAAGCATGTGGATGATTTATACCAATTGATAAACACTATAAAAAAAGAACACTCAATTGCTGAAAGCCACGTTTATCTTACAGGCATAAGTATGGGTGGATTTGGAACATGGTCATTGGGAACAAAATATCCTGAGGAGTTTGCTGCGATTGCACCAATTTGTGGTGGACTGGAAGATAGAGAAATAGTTAAAAATCTTAAGAACACTCCCGTGTGGGTCTTCCATGGAGCTAAAGATCCAATAATTCCAATTGAATCATCTCAAATTCTTGTGGATACGTTAAAAGAATGTGGAGGGGATGTGCAATTCACCATATATCCAGATCTAGAGCATGATTCTTGGACAGTAACATATGATAATCCTGAGCTATATAGCTGGTTTCTAAAGCATAAACTTAGAAAATAACTAGAGAGATAGATAGGGTTACTAAAAAGAATTAAAAAAGTATGTCGAAAAATGTTGACAAGGTATTCTGGATGTGATAGTATATATCTTGTCGCCAAGACAGTCAATAAATTTTCTCGAAAAAATGTTTGACAGTCTTCGATATAAATGCTAAGATAGTTAAGTTGTCAAAACGACGGCGAAACAAATTGAACTTTGAAAACTAA